>NZ_JBEZJI010000010.1:0-196705 GCF_040649435.1 Actinomadura sp. NPDC048955 | reverse complement strand
GGGGTCTTACACCCCTCCGGGGGGGGGGGGGGGGCCGCGGCGGGGGGGCGCGCCCCCGGCCCCCGGGGGGTCGGGGCCGCACGCCCTTCGACGGGTCAGCCCTTGGTGAGGGGCAGGGTCAGGCTGCTGTTGTCCAGGTCGACCTTGACCTTCGTGCCCGCCGGGTAGCGGAGCGTGTAGGCGTGGTCGGTGGCCAGCACCATGAGGCCGATCCGGTGACCGGGCTTGAAGACGTAGTCGTACGGCTGCATGGGCCAGCTGAACGTGTAGTCCTTGCCGGGCTTCACCGGGGTGCTGCGCCAGATCGACTCGCGGTTGCGGACGTCCGTCCAGCCGCGCGTCACGATCTTGAACGGGGTGACGGCGGTCGTGTACTCGCGGACGGTGCGGCAGCCCTCGTCACCGGGGATCGAGTCGCCGTAGCACCACCTGCCGGACGTCGGGACGAAGCCGGAGACGCGCTCGTCGGAGCCGTAGTCGACCAGGACGGCCGACAGGTACGGCGAGCGGCCGTCCACGGAGGCGCGCAACTTGATCCGCGCCGTGCCGCTGAGCCTGGTGGCCCTGGTCAGCTTCGGCGTGAGGTAGACCAGGCGGTTCGGGTCCGCCGCGTCCGGGTTCGCGGCCAGTTCCTCGGCCTTGCGGGACGGGTCGTCCACCAGCTGCTGGGTGCCGTGGCCGCGCCCGCCGAGGCCCTTGGCCGACAGGCCGAGCGGCACGGGACGCGCCGAGGCCTCCGGCCAGTCCTTGTGCGTCTCCCACTTGCCGGGGGTGCGCTCCAGGTCGACCTTGGGCTGGCGCATGATGTCGTTGCGGACGCCGTAGAGCTCATGCGCGAACCACAGGTTCAGGGATTCGAGCCACACGCTCTGGCGGACGTCCAGCGGCTCGTCGTGCGCCGCCTGGTGGATCCAGAGCTTGCGGTCGACGCCGGCCTTCTTCAGCCCGTCCCACAGTAGGGACATCTGGATCGGCTTGACGTTCCAGTCGGCGAGGCCGCTGGTCATGAAGACGCTGGCCTTGAAGTGGGGCGCGGACTTGGCGAAGTTCCGCTCGTCCCAGGTCCGGTTGTAGTCGCCGGTGACCCGGTCCATCTTCTTTTCGAGGTCGTGCATGACGGGCGCGCAGACCGCGGGGTCGCGCCGGGACAGCACGGCCTTGGCGTGCAGGTCGAGGTCCTCGCCCTCCCAGCCGTCCGGCGCGACCACGCCGCCGTTGGCGCGGTACTCGTCGTACCAGTTGGAGACGCCGGAGATGGACACGACCGTCTTGAGGCCGGACACCCCCGTCGCGGCGGCCGCCAGGGGCAGCGTGCCGTCGTAGGACTTGCCGGCCATCGCGACGTTCCCGGTCGACCAGCCCGCGCTGATCTTGTTGCCCTGGGCGTCGTAGGCGGTCGCCTTGCCGGTGAGCCACTGGATGACCGACTTCATGCCCTGCGCCTCGTTCGGGCCGACGGCGGTCGGGCATCCGTCGGAGTCGCCCGTGCCGAGGGTGTCGGCCGCGAGGACGGCGTAGCCGCGCGAGACGAAGTAGTTGTCGTAGTAGACGCGCGAGTAGCTCGTCGGAGCGGGCGGGCCGGGCGGCGGCGTCCACGGCGCGAGGCGCGGGTAGTCGGTGACGTCGGCCGGGTGGTACGGCGGATCCTGGAGGCCGGCGTAGTAGGGGCTGCCCTCAAGGATCGAGGCGACCTTGAGGCCGCCGGTCGTCTCCTTGGGACGGGTGATGTAGACGGAGACGCGGTCGCGTTTGCCGTCACTGTCGCTGTCCACGTTCGTCTCGACGAACACCTTCTCGCGGATGGCGTCCTTGAACGAGAACGTGGGCTGCGTCTTGCCGTCCTTCACCACGATGTGAGGACGTCCCGCGTCGGCGAACGCGGGCACCGTGCCGGCCACGAGGCCGACCGTGCCCGCGAGCGCCGCGACGGGCAGGAGTGTGAGTCGCAACGTCCGCTCCTTGGCTGCTGAGAGAAACCTGATCAGCTTCCAGAGCGGACACAACGCCCGTCAACGGTGATTATTTACAAATCGGCCGGTTCACGCGATCCGGTCGATGACCAGGGGGTGCGCGGACACGGTGCCGCCTGCCTCGACGTCGAAGGCGCCGTCCAGGGCCTCCAGCGCGCGGCCGAACCTGGCCTCGTCGTCGGCGTGCAGCGTCAGCAGCGGCCGTCCCGCCTCGACCGTGTCGCCCGGCTTGGCGTGGCAGATGACGCCCGCGCCGAACGAGACCGGGTCCTCCTTGCGGGCCCGGCCAGCGCCGAGACGCCAGGCCGCGACACCCACCCCGTAGGCGTCCAGCCTGGTCAGCACGCCCGAGGACGGGGCGGTGACCACATGGGTCTCGCGGGCGGCCGGCAGCGGCGCGTCCGGATCGCCGCCCTGCTCGATGATCATGCGGCGCCAGGCGTCCATGGCGGAGCCGTCCTTCAGCGCGTCGGCCGGGTCCTTCCCGGAGACCCCGGCGGCCGCGAGCATCTCCCGCGCCAGCGTCAGGGTCAGCTCGACCACGTCGGACGGACCGCCCCCGGCGAGCACCTCCACCGACTCGGCCACCTCCACGGCGTTGCCGACCGCGTTGCCGAGCGGACGGTCCATCGCGGTCAGCAGCGCGACCGTGCGCAGCCCGTGGTCGCCGCCGATCGCGACCATCGTCTCGGCCAGCTCCCGGGCCGTGTCCACCGTCTTCATGAACGCGCCCGAACCGACCTTGACGTCCAGCACCAGCGCGCCCGTGCCCTCGGCGATCTTCTTCGACATGATCGAGGAGGCGATCAGCGGGATCGACTCCACCGTGCCGGTCACGTCGCGCAGCGCGTAGAGCTTGCGGTCGGCGGGCGCGAGACCGCTGCCCGCCGCGCAGATGACGGCGCCCGCCGCGCGCAGCACGTCCAGCATCTCGGTGTTCGACAGCGACGCCCGCCAGCCCGGGATCGACTCCAGCTTGTCGAGCGTCCCGCCGGTGTGCCCGAGGCCGCGTCCCGACAGCTGCGGGACGGCCGCGCCGCACGCCGCCACCAGCGGCGCCAGCGGCAGGGTGATCTTGTCGCCGACGCCCCCGGTGGAGTGCTTGTCGGTGGTCGGACGGTCCAGCCCCGACCAGTCCATCCGCTCGCCGGACCGGATCATCGCCTCGGTCCACCGGGCCACCTCGGCCCGCGACATGCCGTTCAGCAGGATCGCCATCGCCAGCGCCGACATCTGCTCTTCGGCGATCACGCCCCGCGTGTAGGCGTCGACCGCCCAGTCGATCTGCTCGGGGGTCAGCGTCCCGCCGTCGCGCTTGGCGCGGATGACATCGGTGGCGTCCACGAAATCCTCTCAGGGGTGAAGCCGGGCCGGTCGGAGTGCGCCGGCCGGAACGAGTCGGTCAGGCCCGGTCCACGAGATCGTCGGGACCGAACGCGTCCGGCAGGACGTCCGACATGGGCAGGATGCCACGCGTCGTCTCCAGCAGCATCGGGGCGCCGCCGTGCTCCCACAGCAACTGCCGGCAGCGCCCGCACGGCATCAGCGGGTTCCCGTGCCGGTCCACCACCGCCATGGCGACCAGCCTGGGCCGCTCCGACTTCCCCGGCCCGTGCAACGCCGAGACGACGGCGCACTCCGCGCACAGGCCGACGCCGTACGAGGCGTTCTCCACGTTGCACCCGGTGATCACCCGGCCGTCGTCCACCAGCGCGGCGGCCCCGACCGGAAACCCGGAGTACGGACAGTAAGCACGCCCCATCGCCTCCCGCGCCGCAACACGCAAAGCAGCCCAGTCAATATCCATGGGACCTACCTTTCTGGGGGGACGCCCCCCCAAACCCCCCGACAAAGGCGGCTGACCGGCGTCCTCCGCTTCGCTCCGGCCGCCGGTCAGCGTGCCTCACCCCGCCGGTACCGGAGCCCGTTGGCGGCGGGCATGCGGAGGCGTTGGCTGGCCAGGGCCAGGACGAGGAGCGTCGTCAGATGCGGGGTGAAGGAGACCAGCTCGCCCGGGACGATGTCGCTCAGCAGGAACCACGCGAGGAGCGCGGCGGCCGCGACCAGGGACAGCACGGAGCCGACGACGGCGGCCCGCATGTCGCGGCGGTGCGCCACGTCCAGCGCCGCCTGCGGGAGCAGCCGGTTCGCGCGGACGCCCTGCCAGACGGCCACGCCGATCAGCAGGATGGCCACGAACAGCAGGAGCGCGTGCACCGACTCGCCGCCGCCGCGCACGTTCATCGCGTCGGTGTAGCCGAACAGCAGCGAGCCGGCGGCGAGGCCTCCCGGACGCCAGTTGCCGAAGATCATCGCGGCGAGGCCGATGAACCCGCGGCCGTTGGTCTGGCCGTCCTGGTAGATCGGCGCGGCGACGGTGACGAGGAACGCGCCCGCCAGGCCGGCGAAACCGCCCGAGATCATGGTGGCCGCGTACTTCATCCGGTAGACCTGCACGCCGAGAGACTCGGCCGCGTACGGGTCCTCACCGCACGAGCGGATGCGCAGCCCGAACGCCGTGCGCCACAGCACGAAGAAACTGGCCGGGAGGAGCAGCAGCGCCACGAGCGTCAGCAGCGACATGTCGCTGGTCAGGCCGCGCACGATGCCCGCGAGGTCCGACACCAGGAACCAGTGGTGCTTCTCCAGCGAGCCGAGCCAGTCGGGGCTCTGCCAGCCGCCGAGCTTGCCGCCGGACAGCACCGGCAGCGTCAGCGTCTGGATCGGGTCGACGGGCGGCGACTGCCGGGGGCCGCCGCCGAGCGCCTTCGCCTCCCCCTTGTCGAAGATCAGACCGGCGAGGAACTGCGTGAGTCCCAGGCCGAGGATGTTGATCGCGACGCCGGACACGATGTGGTCGACGCCGAACGACACGGTGGCGATGGCGTGCAGCAGCCCGCCGAGCACGCCGCCGATGATCCCGGCGAGGACGCCGATCCACGGGCCCCACTGGTAGCCGGCCCACGCGCCCGTCCAGGTGCCGAGGATCATCATGCCCTCGAGGCCGATGTTGATCACACCGGACCGCTCGGACCACAGCCCGCCGAGCCCGGCCAGGAAGATCGGCACGGCGAGGCGCAGCGCGGCGCTGACCGTCCCGCTGGAGGTCACCGGGTCGGCGTCGTCGATCACCCGGACCAGCGACAGCAGCACCAGCAGGCCGGACGCGATGAGCAGGTAGTGCGGCCAGCGCAGCCGGCGCTTGCCGTTCACGGCCTTCCCGGCGGTGGCCGTCTCGGTCGCGGTGCTCATGAGGCACTCCCAGCGGCCTCGCGGGCCAGGTCGTGGCCGGTGGCCAGCTCGGCGGCGACGGCCCGCTGCTGCAGCCGGATCTCCCAGCGCCGGACGAGCTCGTACACGATGACGACGGTCAGCACGACCACGCCCTGCATGACCCCGACGATCTCCTTCGGAACGTCGACCTCCTGCAGGACGTCGGAGGTCTGGTCGAGGAACGCGAACAGCAGCGCGGCGAGCGCGATGCCGGCCGGATGGTTGCGGCCGAGCAGCGCGACCGTGATGCCGGTGAAGCCGAGCCCGGCCGGGAAGTTCAGCGAGTACGCGTAGGACGCGCCGAGCAGCTCCGGCATGCCGATCAGGCCCGCCACCACACCGGACGCGATCATCGTGTAGACGATCATGCGGCGGGCGTTGACCCCGCTGGCCTGCGCCGCCGACGGCGACAGCCCCGACACCTTCAGGTCGAACCCGAACCTCGTGTGGTTGATGACGACCCAGAACACGACGCCGACCAGGATCGCCAGCGGCAGCAGCCCGTACACGTCGCCGGGCAGGTCGATGCCGATCGAGGACAGGAGGCCGTTCAGGCCGCCGACCCGTCCCGACTCGGGGATCTGCGGCGTCGCGACGTTGTTGCTGCCCGGCCGGACCTCGGCGAGCCGCTTGTCGTTCAGCAGGTAGGCGATCAGCCCGGTCGCGATCGCGTTCAGCATGATCGTGGACAGCACCTCGCTGACCCCGCGGGTCACCTTCAGCACTCCCGCGATCGCCGCCCACAGCCCGCCGACCACCATCGCCGCGATGATCGTCAGCATCTGGCCGAACGGGGCGGGCAGCGCCAGCGCGCCGCCGAGCGCGGCGGCGAGGAACGCGGCCATCCGGTACTGGCCGTCCACGCCGATGTTCAGCAGCGCCATCCGGAACCCGATCGCCACGGCCACGGCCGACAGGTAGTAGCGGGCGGCGCGGTTGATGATGTCGACGATCGAGTTCTCGGTGGTGCCGTAATCGATCATGCTCTGGATCGAGCTGACCGGGTCGGCGCCGGTGATCCGCAGCAGGATCATCGTGATGCCGAGGGAGATCAGCAGCGCCAGCACCGGCGCGCCGATCTTCAGACCGAGGCCGCGCGGACCGAGGCCCCGCAGCATCGCCTTCCACGACGGCACCGTCTCCGGCTCTACCGGGCCGGACGCCTTCGCGGGCTCCGGCCCGGCCTCGGGCGCGTCCCCCGGGCGCGGGGCGGGGACGCCGGCCGGCGGCGCCGCCCCGTCCGGCTCGCCGCCCGCGGGCTCCTCGCCCGCCGGGTTCAGGTCCTTGCGCTCGTCGCTCATGCGGGCGCTCCGGCGCCGGTCATGGCGGAGCCGAGCTCCTCGGGGGTGACGGTCCGCGGATCGACCTCCGCGACCAGCCGTCCCCGCAGGATCACGTGCAGGGTGTCGGACATACCGATGAGTTCCTCAAGATCGGCGCTGATCAGCAGCACGGCCAGCCCGTCCGCGCGGGCCTGCCGCAGGTACTCCCAGATCGCGGCCTGGGCGCCGACGTCGATGCCGCGCGTCGGATGCGCCGCGATCAGCAGCCGCGGGTCGCCGGACATCTCCCGCCCGACGATGAGCTTCTGCTGGTTGCCGCCCGACAGCGCGGCGGCGGGCACGTCGATCCCCGGCGTGCGCACGTCGTAGGCCTGGACGATCCGGGTGGTGTCGCGGCGGGCGCCGCGCCGGTCGATCCACGGGCCCCGCACGTTCGGGCGCCGGGTCTGGTGGCCCAGCATGCGGTTCTCCCAGAGGGTCCCCTCCAGGATGAGCCCGTGCCGGTGCCGGTCCTCGGGAATGTAGGCGATGCCGGCCTCGCGGCGCCGCCGCGTCGCCCACGAGGTGATGTCCTCGCCGCCGTAGCCGATGGTCCCGGCGTCGGCGCCGCGGATCCCCATGATCGCTTCGATGAGCTCGCTCTGCCCGTTGCCCTCGACCCCGGCCAGCCCGACGATCTCGCCGCGGCGGATCCGCAGCGACACCCCGTCCACCACGGGACGGCCCTCGGAGGTCAGCACGGTGAGCCCGGCCACGTCCAGCTGGACGTCCTCGGTCACGGTCGACTCGCGCAGCTCCGGGGTGGGCAGCTCGGACCCGACCATCAGCTCGGCCAGCCGCCGGGACGTCACCTCCCGCGGGTCGAGCCGGGTCGCGACCGTCGTGCCCCGCCGGATCACCGAGATCGTGTCGGCGACGGTCAGCACCTCGTCCAGCTTGTGGGAGATGAACAGCACGGTCAGGCCCTCGGCGCGCAGCTCGCGCAGGTTGCCGAACAGCTCCTCGACCTCCTGCGGGACGAGCACCGCGGTCGGCTCGTCCAGGATGAGCACGCGGGCGCCGCGGTAGAGGACCTTGAGGATCTCCACGCGCTGCCGCTCGCCGACGCCGAGCGTCTCGACCAGCACGTCGGGGTCGACGCGCAGCCCGTACGCCTGCGACATCTCCTTGATCTTGGCGCGGGCGGCGTCGAAGTCGACGCGGCCGCGCCTCCGGCCCTTCGCGCGGGGCTCCGCGCCGAGGATCACGTTCTCCAGGACGGTGAGGTTGTCGGCCAGCTTGAAGTGCTGGTGCACCATGCCGACACCGCGGGCGATCGCGTCGGCCGGCGTCCGGAAGGAGACCTGCTCGCCGTCGACCTCGACGGAGCCCTCGTCCGGCCGCTGCATCCCGTACAGGATCTTCATCAGCGTGGACTTGCCGGCGCCGTTCTCACCGCAGAGCGCGTGCACCTCGCCGCGCTCGATGGTGAGGTTGATGTCGCGGTTGGCCACCACTCCGGGGAACCGCTTGGTGATCGATGTCAGCCGCACGGCCGGCACCTGGTCAGGCACGGGTGCCCCTCCTCCTGCCTAGAACGTGAGAGGACGCGGACCGGGAGACGTGCCGCACGGGGCGCCACCGCGCGGTGGCGCCCCGTGCCCCGGCCCCGGCGTCAGGCCTTGGTCGGAACGGTGATCTTGCCGCTGACGATGTCGGCCTTCAGCTCGTCCAGCTTGGCCTTGATGTCGTCGACGTTGCCACCGGAGGTGGCGTACCCGATGCCGTCGTTGCTCAGGTTGTACTGCGTGGTGCCGGCCTTGAAGGTGCCCTTGGCGACGCTCTCGACGAAGTCGTAGACCGCGACGTCCACGTGCTTCTCCATGGACGTCAGGATCTGGGCCTTCACCCCGGCGACCGCGGGCTGGTTGTACTGGTCGGAGTCGACGCCGATCGCCCACTTCTTGGCCGCGCCGACGGTCTTGATGACGCCGATGCCCGCGCCGCCCGCCGCGTGGTAGATCACGTCGGCGTTCTCGTCGAGCTGGCCCTTGGCCGCCTCGTTGCCGAGGCCGGCGTCCTTGAAGCCGTTGAAGTTTGGGGGCTGCGTCAGGTACTTGGCGGGCAGCACCTTGATGCCCGGCTTGGCCTTCTTCGCGCCCGCCTGGTACCCGGCGAAGAACTTGTTGATCAGCGGGACGTTGACGCCGCCGATGAACCCGATCGTGCCGGTCTTGGACTTCAGCGCGGCCGCGGCGCCGACCAGGTAGGAGCCCTGCTCCTCGGAGAAGCAGGCGCCGCTGACGTTCGCGCCCTCGACCTTGCACTGGTCGGCGTCGACGACGAGGAACTTGGTGTTCGGGAAGTCCTTGGCGACCTTGTTGATCGAGGCCGTGTAGGCGAAGCCGACGCCGATGACCGGGTTGTAGCCCTTGTTGGCCAGCAGCCGCAGGCGCGACTCCTTGTCGGAGTCGGGCTCGTCCGGCTTGGCGGAGATCTCCTCGGTCTTGACGTCCAGGTCCTTCTTGGCCTTGTCGAGGCCCGCGGCGGCCGAGTCGTTGAAGGACTGGTCACCGCGGCCGCCGATGTCGAAGGCCAGACCGATCTTGAGGGTCTTCTTGCCGTCGCCGCCGCCGTCACCGCTGTCGGCCTTCTTGCCACCGCACGCGGAAGCGCTGAGCGTCAGCGCCGCACCCGTCATGGTGACGAGCGTAATCTTCAGTCCACGGCGCAAGGTAGCGCTCCTTCCGTTCCCCACCCACGGTCCGGTGACCGATCCGGTCACCGAAATCGTTGGGACGCTACCTCGCTAATGAGGGCAAACTTCCCGCTTGCACGGTTTCGCAACAGGTCCGTTACCAATGCGTAGGCATATCGCCACAGGTCAGCGCGGCCATGGACCGCGCTGACCGGCACGTGAGCCCTCGTGCGCGACGTCCGGCCGGGCGATCACTCCAGGTGATCAGACCCGGCCGGCGGGCGGAGGCCGGAGCCCGTCTCGTGGAAACACGGCTAGGCCAGTGCGGCGCCCTCGATCGCTTCGGCGTCGCCGGGACGGCCGCCGTCCCACAGCGCGGTCAGCGCGGTGGCGCTCAGCACCTTCGTGCCGACGGCGATGCACCGCTCGTCGACGTCGAAGTCGCCCCGGTGCAGGTCGTACTCGCCGGGCGCGCCGGGAGTGCGGACGCCGAGCCGGGCGAGGGCGCCCGGGATCGACTCCAGGTACCAGCCGAAGTCCTCGCCGCCGAGGCTCTGCGGGGTCGGCACGACGCCGTCCTCGTCCATGACCTGGGCGGCGGCGTCGCGGAACATCTGCACGCTGGCCGCCTCGTTCACGGTCGGCGGGACGCCCCGGACGTACTCCAGCGACGCCTCCACGTCGTAGGCGGCGGCGACCGACTGCAGCAGCGCCTTCATCATCTCCGGCGCCCGGTGCCACGCCTCGTCGTCCAGGCAGCGGACGGTGCCCTCGGCGATCCCGTCGTCGGGGATGGCGTTGGCGACGGACCCGGCCGACACGCGCCCCCACACCAGCGACAGGCTGGAGCGCGGGTCGACGCGCCGCGACAGCGCGGACGGCAGCTCGGTGACGATCTTGGCGAGGGCGTAGACCAGGTCGGCGGTCAGGTGCGGCCGGGCGGTGTGCCCGCCGGGCCCGGTGACCTTCACGTAGACCTTGTCGCAGGCCGCGGTGATCGGGCCGGTGCGCAGCCCGAGCTGGCCGACCTCGATGCGGGGGTCGCAGTGCAGCGCGAACGCGCGGTCGACGCCCGCGATGCCGCCGGCGGCCATGACGTCCAGCGCGCCGCCGGGCGTCTCCTCGGCCGGCTGGAACAGAAGCCGGACGCGGCCGGGCAGCAGCCCCGCCTCCGCCTGCTGGGCCAGGAACAGGCCCGCGCCCAGCACCATCGCGGTGTGCACGTCGTGGCCGCACGCGTGCGCGACGCCGGGGACGGTCGACCGGTAGGCGACGCCCTCCTTCTCGTCCTGCAGCGGGAGCGCGTCGATGTCGGCCCGCAGCGCCACGGTGGTGCCGTCGGCGGGGCCGATGTCGCAGAACAGCCCGGTGCCCTTCGGCAGGATCACCGGCTCCAGCCCGGCCGCGCGGAGCCGCTCGGCGAGCCTGCGGGTCGTGCGGTGCTCGGCGTAGCCGAGCTCGGGGTGCATGTGCAGGTCGCGGCGGAACGCGATCAGCTCCGTCTCGTGCGCGGCGAGGAACGCGTCGAGCTGCGGTTGCAGCACGGCGCCGCCGAGCACCGCCGGGATCCCGGCCACGACCGGGGCTCCGGCCGCCGCGGCGGAGGCGTCCCGCCGCGGCGCGGCGCGCTCGGCGTCGCCCGGGACGGGCCCGCCGGGCGCCATCGGGTTCGCTCCGGCGGGGCCGGAGGCGGCCCCCCGGTCCTCCCGGCCCTCGGGACCCTCAAGTCCCGGGGCGGCGGGTGGTTCAAGGCCGGGCATCACCCCGGGTCCCGGATGTGTCATGTGCGCCCCCTGCGCGATGGCGGTGCCGAACGGCGCCCGCCGGGTGATGTTCTCGTTGGTGGAAGCGGTGAGGTTCTCGGAATCGTTCTCGTACGACGTGTCGTTCTCGGGTCTGCTCGCGGGTTCGGTGCTCGCGGGTTCGGTGTTCGCGGGGTTCCCGGCGCGGTCCGGTTGCTCAGGCTCCGGCATGTGCGACCTCCCCCAGTGTGACGAACCTGTCCTCCGCGAGCTCGGTGACCGCCGCGTCGACGATGTTCTCCAGCGTCCCGCCGCCGGCGCGGATTGCGCGCTGGCGCTCGTACGGGGCGCCGTGCTCCAGCACCTCGCCGGCGACCTTGAGCTCCTCGGCGCAGCCGAGCCGGTCGGCGACCGGCTCCAGCTCCCTGATCAGCTCGTACAGGTCGTCGCGGAGCGGAGCGGTGTTCCCCGTGTCGTCGGTGATGACGATGGCGTCGAGACCGTACCTCGTGGCGCGCCACTTGTTGTCGCGGACCACCCAGGCGGCCGGCCGCGGCAGCGTGTACCCGCGGTCCAGCTGCTGCTCGAACAGCGTGACGAGGCTCTGGCACAGCGCGGCGGCCATCCCCACCTCACGCAGGGTGGGAATCCCGTCGAACATCCTGATCTCGACGGTGCCGAAGTCAGGATGCGGCCGGATGTCCCACCAGACCTCCTTGATGCTCCTTATGGTTCCCGAACGCATCAGCGTGTCCATGTAATCCTCGAAGGCCGCCCAGTCGTCTAGCAAGTGGGGCGGTCCGGCCGTGGGCATCTGGCCGAACACGACCGCCCGGCAGGACGCGAGGCCGGTGTCGCTGCCGCTCCAGAACGGGCTGGACGCGGTGAGCGCGAGGAAGTGCGGAAGGTAGGACGAGAGCGCGTTGACGATCGGGATCACCTTGGCGGCGTCGGAGATGCCGACGTGGACGTGAACGCCGAACGTCTGGATGCGCCGGGCCAGCCACTGCATCTCCTCGATCAGCTGGGCGTAGCGCCCCATGGGCGCCATCACCGCCTCCCGCCAGTCGCTGATCGGGTGGGTGCCCGTACAGGCCAGGGCGAGGCCGCGGTCGGCGGCCGCGGTGCGCAGGGCGGTGAGGGTGCCGGACAGGTCGGCCTTGGCCTCGCCGACGGTGTCGCTGATCCCGGTCACCACCTCGATGGTCGACTCCATCAGCTCGTGGCGGACGCGGGGGTTGTCACCGTCCTCGCTGAGCGAAGGCAGGGCGGCGAGCACCTCGCGTGCGTCCTGCCGCAGGTGCCTGGTCTCCGCATCGACGAGCTGGATCTCCCACTCGACGCCCAGCGTCGACCCGTGCGATGCGTTGAAGTCAATGGCCACGGCCAACCTCCGTCCACAATCCTTGCAGGTCGTTGCGTGGCACGTGGCGCAATTCAGCCAGCGGGTCCCTAAGCCTGGACAAACGCCGGTCCAGGTCACGTGTTCGTTCCATGATGGCGTCCGTGCCCGCCCCCTGCCGGGCGTCCATGCCCTTTGCGGATCAATTGACTCATGCGAGCCGTCGGAACGCGGGCGGACGTCCTACTTTTCGGTCATCGATCTCGGCCTGCGCACCACTAGATCGAACTAGTCAGTCTGTCCAAAATACCGTCAGCCCGTCTCAAAATCCCGTCCATGACGGATGGTAACCGATCGGCCCCGCCCCATACGTACCGTGATATGACCGGTGCTCCGTGCGTCACGTCCGTCGCCTCCGTCCCGCGCATGCCGGATTCGCGATCGGGTACCTCTTCGCCGGATAGGTCGCCTAGTCTTCGGGGGGAGTCATGGGCGTTGGGCGCCTGCGCGCCGGGAGCGATCGCGCTCCCACGGGATTGAGGAGCGTCGGGAGCTTGCCACGACAGCGACGAGGGCCGGCCGGCGTCCGCCGCGCCCTGACGTTGATCACCCTGCCGGTCACGGCCGCCTCGCTCGCGGCCGCCCCCGCGTTCGCCGCCGCCCCGGCCGGCGCCGCCCGCGCCGCGGGCCCTTCCGGCGCGGGAGTGCGCTTCGAGGCGTCGCCCAGCGCGCCGCCGCCGTCCGGGCAGACCGTGGGCGGGCCCCAGCTCGCGAGCCGCGGCGTCGTCGCGGGCACCGCCCCGGGCGTCCCGGCCCCGCCGAAGATCAAGGCGGCCTCGTACCTGATCGCGGACGCCGACACCGGCCAGGTCCTGGCCGCCAAGGACCCGCACGGGCACTACCTGCCCGCCAGCACGCTCAAGACCCTCACCGCGCTGACGCTCGTTCCCAAGCTGGACCCGAACCGGCTCGTCCGGCCGTCCCAGAAGGCGTGCGACACCGAGGGCACCAAGGTCGGGCTGACCCCGAAGATGCAGTACAAGGTCTCCGACCTGTTCCACGCGCTGCTGATGATGTCGGCCAACGACGCGGCGGTGACGCTGGCCGAGGCCGACGGCGGGATGCGCACGACCCTCGCCGACATGAACGCCGAGGCCAGGCGGATCAACGCGCGCGACACGCTCGCCGGGTCGCCGAACGGCCTGGACAAGGACCTCGGGCTGAACGTCCGGACGCAGCACACCTCGGCCTACGACCTCGCGCTCATCCTGCGCGAGGGGATGAAGAACCCCGAGTACCGCGCCTACATGCAGGCGATCGACTTCCAGTTCCCGGCGCCCCCGACGAAGAAGGAGCGCAAGAAGGGCAGGAAGGTCGGCGGGTACCCGATCCACACGCACAACCACATGCTCCCGGGCGAGCGGCTGGCCTACCCCGGGATGCTCGGCGGCAAGAACGGCTACACGATCGCCGCCCAGCAGACGTTCGTCGCCCAGGCGCGCCGCGGCGGGCACACGATCGTGATCTCGCTGATGCGCGCGGACATGCCGCCGTCGGCGTACGCGGCCAAGCTGCTGAACTGGGGCTTCGCCGCCCGCGGCAAGGTCGCGCCGGTGGGCTCGCTCGTGCCGCCCGGCGACATCGAGCAGACCCGCAAGGACGGCCGCTCGGGCGTGCTGCCCGACGCGCCGCTCGCCTCCGACGACTCGTCCCGCATGTGGCTGCTCGTCGGCGGCGGCGCGGTGGGCGCCCTGCTCGCGATCACGGCGCTGTTCGTGGTGCTGCGCCGCAGGCGGCGCCTGGAGGCGGCCCGCTACCGCGCCGGCCGGTAGAGCGCGGGCCGGTAAAGCTTCGTCCACCCCTTCCCACGAGCCTGGCACCCCCGCCTCCGGCGGGCTTACGCTCGCGGTGGCGCCGGTGATCGCGTCACCGCCGGGGGACGGCGGAACGGCGCCGCGGGGAGGAAATGCGCCATGTCCGACTTGTACGTCCCCATGCCCGGCGCACCCGCCCTCGCACCCGAGCCGCCGGCGGCGTACGAGCATCCGAACGTCACGCTGCTGAAGGACGGCTACACGGCCTTCGCCAAGGGCGACATGGGCCTCATCCGCGGGCTGCTCGCCGACGACGTCGTCCACCGCGTCCCCGGGCGCGGGCCCGTCTGCGGCGAGTACCGGACGCCCGAGGAGGTCCTGGGCTTCTACGTCCGGCTGTTCGAGCTGTCCGGCGGGACGTTCCACACCGAGCCCTACTCGGTCATGGCCAACGACGAGCACGGCGCGGCCCTCGTGCAGACCTACGCCGAGCGCGCCGGCCGGATCCTGGACGCCCGCGCCGTCGACCTGTTCCGCATCCGCGACGGGAAGATCACCGAGATCCGGACGCTGGCCGAAGACCAGTACGCCGACGACGCCTTCTGGTCCTGAGCGGCCCTCCCCGGCTCGGCCGGCTTCGGGGTCAGGCCGGTTTCCCGGTTTCCAGCGGCTTCCCGTCCTTGACCGCGTCGCCGGTCCCGGCCGGCCTCTCGTGGCGGCCCGGCCCGCTCCGGCGATCCGGGGCCTCGTCCTCGGGCGGGTCCTCGCCCGAGGACGGCTTCTCGTGGCGGCCGGGCTTCTCGCCGGCCCGCTCCTGCAGCGCCTCGACCTCCGCGCGGTCGGCGCTGTTCTCCGGGTTGGCGGCGTCCGCGGTGAGCACGACGCGGCGGGTCGCCGTCCAGGCGGCGACGAACAGGGCGAACCGGGTCGCTATGTTGATCCACACCATCAGCCCGACCAGCACCGCGAACGTGCCGTAGACGGGGTTCTGCGTCGTCCGCCCGATCAGGAACGCCGCGATCTGCTTGAGGATCTCGAAGCCGACCGCGCCGAACAGCGCGCCCCGGATGATCCGGCGCCAGGGCGCCCGGGTGCCCGACAGCCGGGTGAACAGGGCCAGGAAGACCACGGTGTCGAAGAAGATCGCGCAGGCGAGGGACAGCAGCCGCAGCCCGGTCCCGGCGCCGGGGACGTCCTCCAGGCCGAGCCAGCCGAGGACGGTGTGGGTGGCGGAGGTCGCGACCGTCGTGACCGCCATGCCGCAGATCAGGATCAGGCCGAGGAACGCCAGCACGGACGCGTCCCAGAGCCGCTTCAGGAAGAAGTTGCCGCCGCCGCCGGGCTCGTTGCCCCAGATGTCGCGCAGGGACTCGCGCAGGACCTGCACCCAGCCGATCCCGGTGAACAGCAGCGCGACCAGCCCGAGGACGCCGACGGCGGTCTTGGACTGGGCGATCTGCTCGACGTCGAGCTGGCCGGCGAGCCCCGGCAGCTGCGAGTTGATCGCCCGGACGAAGTAGGCGCGGGCCTCGTCGCTGACCCCGACGAGGTAGCCGAGCAGCGCGTACGCCAGCGCCATCAGCGGGAAGAACGACAGGAACGCGTAGCTGGTGAGGGCGGCCGCGAGCCGGTCGCCGCGGCGTTCCTGGTACCGCTCGAACGCGCGCGCCTGGTGGTCGAACCACCGGGACCGCTCCCGGGAACGTTGCAGCAGCGCCTTCCCGTCGCCGAACAGGGACTCGCTCCGCCGTTGGACCCCGCCGATCACCTGCCGCATGCACGCAACGTACCCAACGCGCGTCACTCGATGCCGCAGACGGTAATCATCCGGTCAACGCAGCGTCTTGTGGCGCCGCTCACCCCGGATCCGTTCATCGGGGCGCGGGCCCGCCGCGGTTGCCGCCCGGCGAGGGCACCGCGCCGTCCCCGAAGATGAAGTCGCACTGCGGGCGCCACACGCCGTCCTGCCCGTGCTCGTACAGGGAGAAGCCCCACGCCTCGAAGTCGGCGCTGTAGCCGGCGAGCTCCTTGAACGCCTGGTCCATGACGCTCTCGGGGAGGTGGTGGGCGATGGTGACGTGCGGGTGGTACGGGAACGGCAGCGGGCGGGCCAGCGGACCCGTCAGCACCTTCGCCTGGACCCGCTCGCAGCCGCCGATCCCCTCGGCGAGGGCCACGAAGACGACCGGCGACACCGGCCGGAACGTTCCGCTGCCGCGCAGCCTGATCGGGAACGGGGTCTCGGTGCTCGCGACGCCGCGCAGATGCGCCTCGATGGCGTCGATCTCGGGCTCGGGGACCTCGGTCGGGGGCAGCAGCGTGATGTGCGTCGGGATCGCGTGGGCGAGCGGGTCGCCGAACGAGGCGCGCCGGGCCTGCAGGAACGCGCCGTACGGGTCGGGAATGGGGATGGCGACGCCGATCGTGCGCACGCCGCCGCCCTCGCCAGGGGTCGCGCCCCCGGCGGCGGAGGGCGCCTTCCGAGGGCCCTCCGCTGCGTCGGGAGCGGGGCCGTCAGCGACCACGTCCCACGAATCCCACCCGTTGGCGCACCGTCTCCATCGTCGCGGTGGCGACCCTGGAAGCGCGCTCGGCGCCGAGGGCGAGCACCCGGTCGAGCCGCTCCTCGTCCTCCAGCAGCGTGAGGGTGCGCTCCCTGATCGGCGTGAACGTGTCGAGGACGACCTGCGCGAGGTCCTTCTTGAACTGCCCGTACCCCGAGCCCGCGTACCGGCTCTCGAGGTCGGGGACGGAGGTGCCCTCCAGCGCGGAGAAGATCCGCAGGAGGTTGGTGACGCCGGCCTTCTTCTCCTCGTCGTAGACGACCTCGGAACCGGTGTCGGTGACCGCGCGCATGATCTTCTTGCGCATCGGTGCGGGCTCCTCCAGCACGTCGATGATCCCCTGCGGCGAGGAGGCCGACTTGCTCATCTTGGCCTCCGGCTCCTGGAGGTCGGTGATCTTCGCGGCGCCCTCGGGGATGTGCGCGTCCGGCAGCACGAACGTGTCGCCGAACCGGTGGTTGAACCGCTGCGCGAGGGTGCGGGTCAGCTCCAGGTGCTGCCGCTGGTCCTCGCCGACCGGGACGCGTATCGCCCGGCCGGCCTCGGTGGTGGGGTCGGGCGAGTAGAGCAGGATGTCGGCGGCCTGCAGGACCGGGTAGGTGAACAGCCCGACGGTCGTCCCGCCCGTGCCCTGCTTGGACGACTTGTCCTTGAACTGGGTCATCCGCTGGGCCTCGCCGAAGCCGGTGAGGCAGCCGAGCACCCAGGCCAGCTCGGCGTGCTCGGGGACGTGGCTCTGCACGAACACCGTGGCGCGCTCGGGGTCCAGGCCCATCGCGAGGAGCTGGGCGACGGCGACCTTGGTCCGGCGGCGCAGCAGCGCGGGGTCGTGCTCGACGGTGATCGCGTGCAGGTCCACCACGCAGTAGAAGGCGTCATGGGTGTCCTGCATCGAGACCCACTGCCGGAGCGCCCCCAGGTAGTTGCCGAGGTGGAACGAGTCGGCGGTGGGCTGGATGCCAGACAGCACGCGCGGCGGTGCCGCGGCCGTTCCGGCGGACGCTTCGGGGCTGGGCGCTTCGGGCATGTGCACGGACCGATTCTCTCAGGTGTCGCTCGAGGCTTCGCCGCCGGTGGCCTGCCGGGTGCCGGGGCCGGCGGCGGCGTCGCCGATCGCCGCCCGCGGGGTCGCGGACGGCGTGCCGGGCGGCACCGGTGCGGCCTGCGGCGACGCCCGCGGCATGACGCGCACGCGGGCCACCCGCCGGCCCTCCATCCGGGCCACCGCGAGCCGGCGTCCGCCGGCCTCCACCGAGTCGCCCTCGGCGGGCACGCGGCGCAGCGCCGCCATGATGTGCCCGGCGACCGTCTCGTACGGCCCGTCCGGCAGCCGGATGCCGGTCTCGGCGGCGAAGTCGTCCAGGTTGAGCAGGCCGTCGACCTCGACCACCCCGCCGTGCAGGCGCCGTGCCTGCGCGTCCTGGACATCATATTCGTCGCGGATGTCGCCGATGAGCTCCTCCAGGAGGTCCTCCAGCGTGACGATCCCGGCGACGCCGCCGTACTCGTCCATGACGATCGCCAGGTGGCAGCCCTCGCGGCGCATCTCCGACAGCGCCGGCAGCACCCGCTTCGAGGACGGCAGGAACTTCACCGGACGCACCAGATCGCCCACCGCGCCGCCGCCGCGGGCGGGCGCGTCCGGCGGGGCGGGCGCCAGCAGGTCGCGGATGTGCACGAAGCCGACCACCTCGTCGTGGGAGTCGCGGCAGACGGGGAAGCGCGAGTGCGGGCTGCCCGCGGCGATCCGCGCGGCGGCGGCCAGCGGGAGCGCGGCGTCCAGGAACTCCACCTCGGTGCGCGGGACGAGGACCTCGCGCAGCGGCCGCTCCCCCGCCGCGAACACCTCCCCGATCAGTGCCCGCTCGTCCGGGGTGAGCTGCGTGTTCTGCGCGACCAGCGCTCGCATCCGCTCGGCGGTGATCTCCTCGCGCAGCGCGCCCGGGTCGCCGCCCGACAGCCGCACGACGAGGTGGGTCGAGCTCGACAGCAGCCACACCAGGGGGCGGGCGAGCGCGCCCGCCGGTCCCGCCGGCGGGCGGGACGGCGTCCGGTCCATGGGTTCAGCCTTCCCCGTTCGGCGTTCCGGATAGCCTGGGCGGACCCCCTAGCCTGGACGCGCCCCCGCCGTCCCAGAGTCTCGTCGTGGAGGTACGTCAGTGAAGCTGCTCGTCACCGGAGGCGCCGGCTACGTCGGCAGCGTCGTCTCCGCTCTGCTGGTGGAGGCGGGGCACGAGGTCGTCGTGCTGGACGACCTGTCCACCGGGCACGCGGACGCGGTGCCCGAGGGCGCCCGGCTGGTGCGCGGCACGCTGCGCGACGCGGCGGCGGAGGTGCTCGGCGGCGGCGGGTTCGGCGCCGTGCTGCACTTCGCGGCCCGGTCGCTCGTCGGCGAGTCCGTCGAGAAGCCCGGCCTGTACTGGGACAAGAACCTCGGCGAGTCCCTCGCCCTGCTGGAGGCGATGCGCGTCGCGGGCGTGCCCCGGATCGTGTTCTCCTCGACCGCCGCGACCTACGGCGAGCCGGAGTCGACGCCGATCCTGGAGACCGACCCGACCCGTCCGACCAACCCCTACGGGGCGTCCAAGCTGGCGATCGACACGGCCCTCGCCGAGTACGCGCGGCTGCACGGCATCGGCGGGGTGTCGCTGCGGTACTTCAACGTGGCCGGCGCGCACGGGCGGCACGGCGAGCGGCACACGGTCGAGACGCACCTGATCCCGAACGTGCTGAGGATCGCGCAGGGCGGCGGCGACGCCGTGAAGATGTTCGGCGACGACTACCCGACGCCGGACGGCACCTGCGTCCGCGACTACATCCACGTGACCGACCTCGGCCGCGCCCACCTGCTCGCGCTGGACGCCTGCGAGCCCGGCCGCCACGAGATCTTCAACCTGGGCAGCGGCACCGGCAACTCCGTCCGCGAGGTCGTCGAGGTCTGCCGCGAGGTCACCGGCCGCGACATCCCCGCCGAGGTGGCGCCGCGCCGCGCCGGCGACCCGGCCGTGCTGGTCGCCTCCTCGGAGAAGATCCAGGCGCGGCTCGGCTGGAAGCCCGAGCGCGACCTGCGCGCCATGGTCGGCGACGCGTGGACCTTCCTGCGCTCCCGATGACCGGCGCGCTCAGCGAGGGCTTCGCCGAGGCGTTCGGGCGGGCCCCGGAGGGCGTGTGGCACGCGCCCGGCCGGGTCAACCTGATCGGCGAGCACACCGACTACAACGACGGCTTCGTGCTGCCGTTCGCGCTCCCGCTCGGCGTCTCGGTCGCCGCCGCCCGCCGCGACGACGGGGTGGTGGAGGTCCGCTCGCTGCAGGCCGCCACCGCCGTCACCGCGCCCGTGGACGGCGGGACGGTCGCCTCCGAGAACTGGCCCGCCGACCGGGAGTGGGCCGCGTATCCGGTCGGCGTCGCGCGCGTGCTGCGCGAGCATGGCACGGGCGGCGCGTCCCTGCTGATCGACTCCGACCTCCCGCAGGGCGCGGGCCTGTCCTCGTCCGCCGCCCTGGAGTGCGCGACGGCGCTGGCGCTGTGCGACCTGTACGGCGTGGAGATCGACCGCCCCGCGCTGGCCCGGCTGGCGCAGCGCGCCGAGAACGAGCAGGTCGGCATGCCGTGCGGCCTGATGGACCAGTCGGCGTCCCTGCTGTGCGCGCCCGGCCGCGCGCTGATGCTCGACTGCCGCAGCGGGCTGTCGTCGCAGGTCCCGTTCGACCCGGCGGCCTCGGGCATGGTCCTGCTGGTGGTCGACACGCGGGCCTCGCACGCCCTGACGGGCGGGGACTACGGGCGCCGCCGCGCGGAGTGCGAGGAGGCCGCGTCCCTCCTCGGCGTGAGCGCCCTGCGGGACGTGAAGGACCTCGCCGCCGCCCTCGCGGCGCTGCGCGACCCCGTCCTGCGCCGCCGCGTCCAGCACGTCGTCACCGAGAACCACCGCGTCGAGGCCGCCGTCGGGCTGCTGCGCGCCGGCGCCCTCCCCGAGCTCGGCGCCATGCTGAACGCCTCGCACCTGTCACTGCGCGACCAGTTCGAGGTCTCCTGGCCCGAGGCCGACGCCACCGTCGACGCCGCGGTGCGCGCGGGCGCCCGGGGCGGCCGCATGGTGGGCGGCGGCTTCGGCGGCTCCGCCATCGTCCTCACCCCGGCCGCCCGCGCCGCCACGGTGCGGGACGCGATCACGGCCGCCTACGCCAGGCGCGACTGGACGCCCCCGGAGTTCCTTGAGGCGCCCCCCTCCGAGGGCGCCCACCGCGTCAGTTGAGGGCCGCCTTGAGGTCCTTGTGGAGGCGGGCGGCCTCCTCGGCCGCGTCGGTCTCGTCCAGGGTGCTGAAGCCGTCCGCGGCGGCCGCGGCGTGGGCGGCGGCCTCGGGGAGGCGGCCGACCTGGCCGAGGACGCGGGCCTGGTCGTAGGAGACGAGGGCGGTCTCCCAGACGCGGGCGGGCTCGTTGTCCGGGGGCAGCCCGGCCAGGGCCGCGCGGGCCGCGTCCATGGCGGCGACGGCCTCGTCGGCCTCGCCGCTCCACAGCAGGCACATCGCGGCGCGGCGGCGGGTGCGGACCACCGCGTAGGGGTCGCCCGCCTTCTCGCCGGCCTCGGCCGCCTCGGCGAACCGGGCCGCGGCCTGGGCGTCCCTGTCGAGGGCGGTCAGGACGCCCCCGGCCTCCTCCAGGAAGTGCGCGACGGCGTCGTGCCGGCCGTCCCGCGCGGCGTCCCCGGCGAGGGCGGCGAACGTCGCGGCGGCGTCCTCCTCGCCCATCTCCTTCTGCGCGTGCGCGAGGATCAGGCGGCAGCGCCGGGCGGCGTCGTCGTCCAGGCCGGGCAGCGCCTCCTCGGCGGTCTCGGCGGCCTCCAGGTGGCGGCCCGCGGCCAGGTACGCGGCGGCGAGGTCCACGCGCAGGTGGACGGCCTGCTCGTGCATGCCCTCCGCCGTCCAGGCCGCGATGGCCTCGGCGAGGTCGGCGACGGCGTCCGCGGCCCGGTCGGCGGCGAGGAGCGCCAGGCCGCGGTCGCAGTGCGCCGCCGCGCGCATCGGCGACGGGGGCAGCACGGCGATCACCTCGTCGAGCAGGGCGAACACCTCCTCGTCCGGACCGCTCTCCTGGCGGGCCAGGGTGCGGGCGAGGAGGAGGCCGGGCGAGGCGACGGTCTCCGGCTCGCCGGAGGCGCGCGCCTCGTCGGCGGAGCGGCGCAGCGCCGCCACCGCGCCGCCGGTGTCGCCGGTCCGCAGGAGCGCCTGCCCCCGCAGGAACCACAGCTCGCCGGCGCGGTCGGGCGCGTCGCCGGTGTCGGCCCGGTCCAGCGCGGCGAGGGCCTCGTCCGGACGGTCCAGGGAGAGATGCGCGGTGGCGAGGCGGAGCAGCGCGGCCGTGACGTCTCCGTCCTCCCCGGGATGCGCGGAGAAGTGCTCGGCGGACGCGTTCAGCTGCTCCATGCCGCCCTCGTCGCCGAGGTCGACGCGCATCGCGCCGAGGCGGCCGAGCGCGCGGTGCCGGCGGGTCTCGTCGCCCAGCTCCGCGTAGAGCAGGGACGCCTCCTCCCAGCAGCGCGCGGCGCCCTGCCCGTCGCCCTCGACGGCGAGTTCGACGCCGCGGCCGTCGAGGCGGCGGGCCTTCTGGAAGGGCGTCGGCTCGGTGGTCTCGGCGACGGCGTCGAACCGCCGGAAGGCGGCCAGCATGCCGGGCAGGTCGCCGTCCTGGCGGCGCCGCTCGACCAGGTCGAGCAGCTCGCCGAGATCGTCCACGGACGCGAGGTCGTCCGCGGCGGCCGGGGCGGCGGCGGAGGGGGTCCGCGGGGCGGGCGCGGGGCGGCGGTGGTGGGCGGCCAGCGGCAGGAACTCGACGACCGGCTCGGCCTCCAGCGTGCCGCGCACCTCGTCGCCCTGGTGGGACGTGCCGTTGCGGGCGTCGAACCGGGCCGCCAGCTCCGTCGCGCGCTCGGCCAGCTCGGCGCGGAGTTCGGGCAGGGGCACGTCCGCCGCCGGACGGTCGTCCCCCGCCGGGCGGCGGACGGTCGCCGCGCCGTGGCCCGCCTCTTCCACCACCCGCAGCAGCAGGGCCGCCGCGGCGGAGAACTCCATGTCGGCGTGCGCGCTCGGGGCCCGGTCCAGCCAGCCGAGGTGCCGCTGCAGGATCTCCAGCCCGCGCGCCCCGTTGCCCGTCGCCGCGCAGAACTCCAGGTGCTCGGCGACGTCACCGAGGTCGGCGAGGCGCGCCCGGTGCACCCGGTAGGCGCGGCGGTGCGCGCCGGCGGCCTCCTCCAGGCGGCCCGTGCGCAGGTACACCGGCAGCAGCGCCGTCTGGATCGACTGCGGCTGCTCGTTGCAGGACAGCCGCGCGCTCAGCACGGGCGCGGCGATCTCGAACGCCTCCTCGTACCGTCCGGCCTCGACGAGGTGGCGGGCCATGCCGGTCGGGTCGCAGCCCTCGCAGTCGGACAGCTCGTCCCGCTCGGCCGCGCGCCACTTCACGAACCATTCGTGCGCCGAACCGTCGCCGATGTGCCGCGCCACCACGTTGCGGTAGTGGTACACCGCCTGGAGGCTGTGCCCACCCGCCTTGTAACGCCGCTCCATGTCGTCCAGGACGGCGTAGGCGCGGTCCAGCGGGATCTGCGGGAACGAGGTCAGGGAGCTGACCACCGCCTTCATCTGCCACAGCAGGCTGTGCGTCTCGTCGAACCGGACGGGGTCGCGGTCGTGGTCGGCCAGCGTGCGGCTGAACGTCGCGAACGCCTTCACGGGCTCGCCGCCGTACCGGTAGGCGTCGGTCAGCCTCACCCGCACGTGGAACGCCAGCACCTCGTCACCGGCCGCCTCCGCGCGGCGCAGCGCGTCCTCGATCAGGACGGTGCGGGCCTCCCCGTAGGGCAGCTCCTGCGACCGCGCCATCAGCGCGTAGACGTCATCCGTGCTCATCAGGGCCCTCCGGGGAGTGGACGGCCCACTCCAGCAGGCCGATGAAGGAGCGGTTCAGGACCGCCGTGTCGACGGGACGCAGCGGGTGGTGCCCGAGCAGCAGCGCCTGCCCGTAGAGGGCCTGGACGGCCGCCTCGACCGGTCCGCCGTCACCGAGGGACGTGACGCGCCGCGCCAGCGGGTTGCGGTGGTTCAGCACCAGCTGGGGACGGTCGGCGCTGGTGGTGGCGCCGACCGCGCCGAGCACGTCCGCCCACAGCTCGCCCGCCTCCTCCCGCGCGCGGGCCAGCTCGTCGCGGAACTGCGCGTCCCGGCTGGTCAGGTACAGCGCGGGCAGCGACGCGGGATCGAAGTCGCGGACGACGACCTCGCAGCCGAGCCGCTCCACCGCCTTCTGCGCCGCCGCCAGGAACGGCCGCAGCGCCAGCTCCGCCGCCGGGTCGACGACGCCGAACGTGGTGGTCAGCTCCGCCGCGTCCAGCCGTGCGAGCCGGATGTCGGGGTCCAGGTCCGGCAGCCGCTCGATGATCTCGGTGTCGTGGACGTAGCCCCCGTTGACCAGGCCCACGCCCTGGGCGCCCGCGACCGCCGCGAGCCGCCGGAACTCGTCCACGTCCGAGGTGAACCGGCCGCCCGGGTGGCGGCGGCGGAACTCGTGCAGGGTCATCGGCCCGGAGGACGTCTCGTACTCCAGCCACCGGTCGACGATCCGCAGCATGTCGTCGTCGTGCAGGGCCATCGCCTTGACGCCGAGCTGGTGCAGCCGCAGGAACGCCCGCAGCCGCGCCGGATCGGTCTCGGCGAGCTTCACCAGCCACTGCCGCAGCACCTCGCCGAGGCCGTGCCGCGTCGATTCGAGCAGCTCGTCCTCGTACAGGGCCTCGCGGCTCGCGGTCGGCCGCAGCTCCCCCGCGTCCACGACGCAGCGCGCGAAGAACGCCCAGTCGGGAAGGAGTCCCTCGACGCTCTCGGCCAGCAGCATCCGCTTCAGGTAGACGCGGTGCGCGGCGCGCGCGGACGGCGACACCGGCCCGGGCAGGACGAACGCGACGCCCGTCAGCCCGGCCTCCGGCACGTCGAGGTCCACGACGTCGAACGGGGTGAACCCGCAGACCTCCTCGCAGTACCGCTCCAGCGCCCGCCTGCGGTCGGCGGGGTCGCGGTAGGACGCCCGCCACGGCGGCCCGCCGCCGGTGACGGCGACGCCGTCCACGACCAGCTCGACCGGGAGGAGCGACCCGTAGGTGGCGGCCAGCTCGGCGACGACCGGCGGGCTCAGCAGCTCCGCCGAGCCCGGCCGCGCCCGCAGCGTCACCGTCGTGCCCGGCTCGTCCCGCTCGCCGGGCTCGACCCGGTAGCTGCCCTCGGAGCGGCCGGTCCACCGGACGGCTCCGCCGCCGCGCGCGGAGCGCGTCACGACCTCGATCTCGTCCGCGACGAGGAACGCCGACAGCAGCCCGATCCCGAACTGGCCGAGGAAGTCGTGGCGCGCGAATCCGAGCTCGTCCCGCTTGGACGACCGGCCGATCGTCGCGAGCAGCGTGTGGACCTCGTCCTCGGTCAGGCCGACGCCGTCGTCGTGGACGCGCAGGACGCCGCCGCCCGTCTCGATCTCGACGCGCCCGCCCGCCCCGCGCGCCGTGATCGCGTCCACCGCGTTCTGCAGCAGTTCCCGCAGGTACACACGCGGACTCGCGTAGAGGTGGCGGCTCAGCAGATCCACCACGCCCCGCAGGTCCACCTGGAACGCCTGTTCGGCCACCGGCACGCCCTCCCCGATCTTTTTCGAGCGATCACACCCTAGCGACCGATACCGACGCCTTCAGATCTTTTGTCCGCAGATCAGTGGCCCGCCGGGGCCCGGACGCGGACGAGCCCCGGACCGGGGCGCGGTCCGGGGCTCGTGACGCAGGCCCGCTCAGGGCTCGCTCAGATGCGGCTCAGGTGCGGCTCAGATGAGGCCGAGCTTGCGGACGGCCTCGCGCTCCTCCGACAGCTCCGCGACGGACGCGTCGATCCGGGCGCGGGAGAAGTCGTCGATCTCCAGGCCCTGGACGATCTCCCACTCGCCGTCCCGGGTGGTGACCGGGAAGGAGGAGATCAGGCCCTCGGGCACCCCGTGGGAGCCGTCCGACACGACCGCCATGGACGTCCAGTCGCCGTCGGCGGTGCCGTTCACCCAGGTGTGCACGTGGTCGATCGCGGCGGACGCGGCCGACGCCGCCGACGACGCGCCCCGCGCCTCGATGATCGCGGCGCCGCGCTTGGCGACGGTCGGGATGAAGTCGTTCTCCAGCCAGTTCTGGTCGTTCACCGTCTCGGCGGCGTTCCTGCCGGCGATCTCGGCGTGGAACAGGTCCGGGTACTGGGTGGCGGAGTGGTTGCCCCAGATCGTCATCTTCCGGATGTCGGCGACCGAGGCGCCCGTCTTCGCGGCCAGCTGCGCGAGGGCGCGGTTGTGGTCCAGGCGCGTCATCGCGGTGAACCGCCCGGCCGGGACGTCCGGCGCGTGCTGCTGCGCGATCAGCGCGTTGGTGTTCGCCGGGTTGCCGACCACCAGGATCCTGACGTCGTCGGCCGCGCCGGCGTTGATCGCCTCGCCCTGCGGCTTGAAGATGCCGCCGTTGGCCTCCAGCAGGTCGCCGCGCTCCATGCCCTTCGTGCGCGGGCGGGCGCCGACCAGCAGCGCGACGTTCGTCCCCTCGAACGCCCGCGCGGCGTCGTCGAAGATGTCGATGCCGGACAGCAGCGGGAACGCGCAGTCGTCCAGTTCCATCGCGGTGCCCTCGGCGGCCTTGACCGCCTGCGGGATCTCCAGCAGGCGCAGGCGTACGGGCACGTCCGCGCCGAGGAGGTGCCCGGACGCGATGCGGAACAGCAGCGCGTAGCCGATCTGGCCCGCGGCGCCGGTAACGGTAACGGTGACTGGGGTGCGAGTCATGCGTCCTTCTCCTGCTGTGACCTGACGGGGCTCAGGCGGCCATCCTTGGGGAACCCGACCGCCCGAGAGGCCGCCCGCCAGCCCTGCGTGGCGCGGGTTCTCTCGCCGTCGAGATAGTTGCGGTGCCAGGCTATCGCGCACGTCCCGCCCGCCACCGCGCAGGTGCGCCTCCCGGTGCGCGGCCCCCGTCCGGACAGGCGGAAAGCCGTCCCGGACGGATCCGGAACGGCCTTCGTCACCGCCTGCGCGAGGGGGACCGGCGCGTACTAGCCGCCGATCTTCTTCTGGAGGTTGGTGTCGAGCGCCTCCAGGAAGCCCTGCGTGGTCAGCCAGGGGGTCTCCCCGCCGACGAGCAGCGCCAGGTCCTTGGTCATCTGGCCGCTCTCGACGGTCTCGATGCAGACCTGCTCCAGCTTGCGGGCGAAGTCGATGACCTCGGGCTGGCCGTCGAGCTTGCCGCGGTGCTCCAGCCCGCGCGTCCAGGCGAAGATCGACGCGATCGGGTTGGTCGACGTCGGCTTGCCCTGCTGGTGCTGCCGGTAGTGCCGGGTCACCGTGCCGTGCGCGGCCTCCGCCTCGACGGTCTTGCCGTCGGGGGTCATGAGGACGGAGGTCATCAGGCCGAGCGAGCCGAAGCCCTGCGCGAGGGTGTCGGACTGGACGTCGCCGTCGTAGTTCTTGGCGGCCCAGACGAACCCGCCCTCCCACTTCAGCGCCGCCGCGACCATGTCGTCGATCAGCCGGTGCTCGTAGGTGAGGCCCTTGGACTCGAACTCGGCCTTGAACTCGGTCTCGTAGATCTCCTGGAAGAGGTCCTTGAACCGGCCGTCGTAGGCCTTGAGGATCGTGTTCTTCGTCGACATGTACAGCGGCATCTCGCGGCTCAGCGCGTACCGCATGCTCGTCCGGGCGAAGTCGCGGATCGAGTCGTCGTAGTTGTACATGCCCATGGCCACGCCGCCGCCGGGGAACGAGGCGATCTCGAACTCCATCGGCTCACCCTCGTTCTCGGGGGTGTAGGTGATCGTCACCTTGCCGGGGCCCGGCACGACGAAGTCGGTGGCCTTGTACTGGTCGCCGTGGGCGTGGCGGCCGATGATGATCGGCTTCGTCCAGCCGGGGACCAGGCGCGGGATGTTGGAGACGACGATCGGCTCGCGGAAGATCACACCGCCCAGGATGTTGCGGATCGTCCCGTTCGGGGACCGCCACATCTTCTTCAGGCCGAACTCCTCGACGCGCGCCTCGTCGGGGGTGATGGTCGCGCACTTCACGCCGACGCCGTGCTCCAGGATGGCCTTGGCGGCGTCGACGGTGACCTGGTCGTCCGTGGCGTCACGGTGCTCGATCCCCAGGTCGTAGTACTTCAGGTCCACATCGAGGTAAGGCAGGATCAACTGGTCCTTGATGAATTTCCAGATGATCCGCGTCATTTCGTCGCCGTCGAGTTCGACGACCGGGCCCGCTACTTTGATCTTGGGCATGCTGTTGCTGTCCCTTTCCTACACCTGGCCAGCAGTCCTTGTAAGGCTCAACTGGCTAGGCTAGCCGAGGCGGTCATGAGGTCTAGACCTGCCCTGGCCCCGAGACCCGCCGCCTCCGCCCTGACCTGCGCCGACGCGCTAGCCGGGCGGCGGCTCACCCGCCCGGGCCGAGCGCCCGGCGAGGACCAGCCGCACACCGCGCACCAGCATCGTGAGCGCGATCACCACGCCGAACGCGCCGGCGAGGACGAGCCCGGTCTTGTTCATCGGCGGGACGCTCAGCGACACGAACGCGACCATCTCGCCGAGGATGACGAGCGTCCAGCAGTCGACCGACCGGCTCCGGACGGCGAGCGAACCGAGCTGCGACTCGGGCAGCAGCAGCCGGGCGAGCGCGCCGATGAGCAGCGCGGCGGCCATCAGGCCCGAGCCCTTGCGGAAGTAGTTGAAGGCGCACAGCCCGAGCCCGGCGCCGACGCCGCTGAGCACGAGGAGGTACGGCAGCCGCGCGAGCCAGTGCGGGGCGGCGCTCCTCCGACGCGGCGCCTTGCGCCTGCGCCGGTGCACCTGGGTGCTCATGGCCCTCACGGTATAGGCAATCGGGCCCCGGCACGACATCGCGCCCCCGGCCGGCGGGAGCGAGCCGCGAGGGGACGCGAATGGGTCGGGACGGAGAGGCAAGGGAGGCGGCGGGGGAAGAGTCCGGCTTGTCACCCGCCGCCGAAATGCGGATGGGACCTATGTGCCCAAGGTGATGGCCGAGAGCCCGCAATCCCCTGCGCCATCGGTCCTACTCGCCAGTAGGAGGGTGTGACGGCATGGCACCCGGGTAACCCGGCAGACAGGGGTCGCTAACTAGCTGGGAGGACTGCCGTGGAGGGGCCGTTCATGCGGATCGAGGACAGCGGGCTGGTGGTGCCGCTGCGCCCCGACGTTACGACGGTCGGGAGAGGGAGAGGAGTGGACATCCGCCTCGACGACCCGTCTGTGTCCCGTTTGCACGCAGAGATCGTTCGACGCGGCCCGTACGTCTACGTGGTGGACATGGGCCTGTCCCGCAACGGGACGCGCGTCAACGGCCGGCCGATCGCCCGCCGTGTGCTGGAGGACGGTGACGTCGTGAGCTTCGGCACGGCGCGCTGCCGGTTGGGGGGCATCCCCCGTGAGGAGGTCGACCCGGACGTCGAACTGCGGCGCGCCGTCGCGCCCGAGCTCACCCGCCGGGAGGTCGACGTGCTGACCTCGCTGTGCCGGCCCGCCCTGTCCGACGAGGCGTTCGTGGCCCCGGCCACGGCGCGCGACATCGCCGGCGAGCTGGTCGTCACGGAGGCCGCGGTCAAGCAGCACCTGCTGCGCCTCTACCAGAAGTTCCGGATCCCCGAGGGCGCCAACCGGCGCACTCGGCTCGCCAACGAGGTCATCGCGATGGGCCTCGTCCGCCCGCTGCCGCCGGTGCACGTGCCCCAGCAGGGCCGTCCGCCGATGGACGGGCGCGTCCCCGGGGTGCGCGGCACCACCGAGACGCGCCGGCCGGGCACGACCGGCCATGCTCACGCCCCGGGCCGCCCGGCGCACAGCACGGCCGCGGGACGGAGGGCAAGCTGATGTGAGACCCGCGGTCGCCCTCCCCCGGCAGCGCAACCCGGAGGGCGATCGCTCAGCCCCCGATGCGGCCGCGCAAGTGACGGCGCGGCCCAGGGCCATGCGGGCGGGGGCCGCCACCCGGGTGCTGGTGGCGGCCCCCGCGGCGTGCCCGTCCGCGGTCGGTGCCGGTACTGCGCCTGGTCAGGCCGCCGGTCCGGTGGCCTGCTCGGCGGCCTCGACGACGTTCGCCAGGAGCATGGCGCGGGTCATCGGGCCGACGCCGCCGGGGTTGGGCGCGACCCAGCCGGCGACGTCGCGGACGTCGGCGGCGACGTCGCCGGCGAGCTTGCCGTCCACGCGGGACACGCCCACGTCCAGGACGGCGGCGCCGGGCTTGACCATGCCGGCGGTGATGAGGCCGGGGACCCCGGCCGCGGCCACGACGATGTCGGCCTTGCGGGTGTGCTCGGCGAGGTCGCGGGTGGCGGTGTGGCAGAGCGTGACGGTCGCGTTCTCGCTGCGGCGGGTCAGCAGCAGGCCGAGGGAGCGGCCGACGGTGATGCCGCGGCCGACGACGGTGACCTCGGCGCCCTTCAGCGGGACGTCGAACCGGCGCAGCAGCTCGACGATGCCCTTCGGCGTGCACGGCAGCGGGCCCGGCTGCATCAGGACGAGCCGGCCGAGGTTGGTCGGGTGCAGGCCGTCGGCGTCCTTGGCCGGGTCGATGCGCTCCAGCACGCGCTGCTCGTCCAGGCCCTTCGGGAGCGGCAGCTGGACGATGTAGCCGGTGCAGGCGGAGTCGGCGTTCAGCTCGGCGACGGCGCGCTCCACCTCGCCCTGCGAGGCGGTGGCGGGCAGGTCGCGGCGGATGCTCTCGATGCCGACCTCGGCGCAGTCGCGGTGCTTCATGTTCACGTACGAGTGGCTGCCGGGGTCGTCGCCGACCAGGACGGTGCCGAGCCCGACGGAGACGCCGCGCTCGCGGAGCGCCTCGACGCGGACCTTGAGGTTCGAGCGGATCTCGGCGGCCGTGGCCTTGCCGTCCAGAATCTGTGCCGTCATGCGTTCCTCCGGGTGATCTCGGCCGGGACCGGCCCCGGGCGCGGAGCCCGGCCTGAGGGGTCCCGGTCACCCAGGCGCGCGGTGTCCGGACTGTCGTTCGCTCCCCGGTGGTGATCCACCTTGACCGCGCCAGTCGCGTAGGCCCCCATGCTAACCGGCCGCCTGGATCCGAGGGCTCCGCGGCCTCGCGCAGAGGGCGGACGCGGGAGTGGCTTGCGAAAAAGGACGCCGAGTGGCTCTGCCGGATGCCGTCCCTGGCTCCTAGCGTGCTCCGCATGAACGACGAATGGTTCGAGCGGCCCGTCCTGACCGGGCGATACGTGCGGCTGGAGCCGCTTTCCGCCGAGCACGCGGCGGGCCTGTTCGAGGCGTGCAAGGACCCGGAGCTGTGGACCTGGATGAGCCAGCGGCAGCCGCGGAACGCCGGGGACATGCGCGCGCAGGTCGACCAGGCGCTGGCGGCCTGCGAGCGCGGGCTGCGCCTGCCCTGGGTCCAGATCGACGCGGCGACCGGCGAGGTCGCCGGGACGACGTCCTACTACGAGATCTCCCCGTCCGACCGTGGCCTGTGCATCGGCCACACCTGGATCGGGTCGCGGTGGCAGCGGACGGGGCTCAACACCGAGGCGAAGCTGCTCCTCATGGGCCGCGCGTTCGGCGACCTGGGGGCGATCAGGGTCGGCTGGCACACGCACGTCCGCAACGAGCGGTCGCGCGCGGCGATCGAGCGGCTCGGGGCGGCGTTCGAGGGCGTCCACCGCAAGCACCGGATCCGCGCGGACGGCTCGATCCGCGACACCGCCGCCTACGCGATGACGGACGACGACTGGCCCGCCGCCGAACGCGCCCTGCGCGCGAGACTGCGCTGAACGGCCCCTCAGTCCTCGGAGCGCTGGCGCCGGCCGATGAGGCGGTCGGTGCCGTGCCAGCCGAACTGGGCGGCGAGCATCGCGGCCAGGAAGGCGGCGATCAGCCCGATCACCTGCCGGGATTCCATCAGCAGCAAGTCGGCCTGGTAGACGACGCCGAGCATGAGGGACATCAGCAGATTCATCCCGCCTCCACCACGGAACGCCCGCGCCGAGGTCAAGGGAGGGTCAGGGGGGCGCGGCAGCCCCGAGGCTACCTGTGCGACGGCCGTGCGCGGTCCCGCGGCGGGAAACCGGTCACGAAAGCGCGGGTCGCGGAGGACGCGAGGGCGAGCGGGGCCGTCCCTCAGTGGATGATCGCGATGAAGATCAGGCAGCAGATGATGTTGACCATCCAGCTGTTGTTCGTCATCCACTCCCGCGCGCGGGGCATGGCGCGTTCGGCACGCCGGTGGAACAGCAGCAGGGCGAGCAGCGGCAGCGCCGCGACCAGCAGCGTCGCGCCGACGAAGACGGCCGCCGCCGCCACGCCCTCGTGGTGCTGTGCGAGGTTGGCGCCCACGGTGAGCATCACGAGGATGTCGGAGGGCATCAGGATGATCAGCAGCAGCCCGGTCTTGAAGGCCCGGCCGGGTCCGGCGCTCATCAGCGACCCGAGCCATTTGGGCGGCTCGATCGTGGCCCGCTTCACGTAGTTGCGCAGGATGGCCAGCAGCAGCAGCGCGATCAGCACGTACTGGACGATCTTTCCCACCGAGCTGTCGTCGGAGGGCTTGCCGATGTCCACGCCGCTGCCCACCAGCGCGAAGATGCCCCGCGCGACGGCGACCCCCGCGCTCGCCGAGACGGCCACGCCCGCCAGGAACGCCAGCGAGGCCCGCACCGGCCGCGGCGTCGTCACCAGGATGATCGCGGACATGATCTGGGGCCCGGCCATCATCGTGATGGCCAGCGGGAGCACCTGGAGACTCATGGCACCTCCCCGCCGTGTCTCCCGCAGCGCGGGAACCGCCCTCGTCAGGACTCACGGTAGAGGAGCCGCCGAAGGAGGACCCCCTGGTCGACGCGTTCTTGACCGGGGACTGATCCTTTCCGTACGCGGGCGCGCCGGCGGGGCGGACCCCGCCGGCGCGCCCGGCAGGACGGCGTGCCCGCGGCCTCCTAGTGGAAGAAGTGCCGGACGCCGGTGAAGTAGAGGGTGACGCCGGCCTTCTCCGCCGCGGCGATCACCTTGTCGTCGTTGACGGACCCGCCAGGCTCGACGATCGCGCGGACGCCCGCCTCGGCCAGCACCTCCAGGCCGTCCGGGAACGGGAAGAACGCGTCGGACGCGCCCACCGACGCCGCGGCGCGCTCCTGCCCGGCCCGCGCGACGGCGAGCTTGGCGGAGTCGACCCGGTTGACCTGGCCCATGCCGACGCCGACGGTCGCGCCGTCCGCGGCCAGCAGGATCGCGTTGGACTTCACCGAGCGGATCGCCCGCCACGCGAACGCCAGATCGCGCAGGGTCGCCTCGTCCGCGGCGGCGCCGGTCTTCAGCTCCCAGGCGGACGGGTCGTCGCCGCCGGCGTCCACGCGGTCCACTTCCTGCAGCAGCACGCCGCCGTCGACGCGCCGGTACTCGGCGCCGCCCGCCGGGGCGTCCGGGCAGACCAGCAGGCGGATGTTCTTGAAGCGGTCCTTCAAAACGGTCACGGCCTCGTCCTCGAAGGACGGGGCGACCAGCACCTCGGCGAAGCTCTCGGTGACCTGGCGGGCCAGGTCCGCGGTGACCGGCCGGTTCGCCGCGATCACGCCGCCGTACGCCGACACCGGGTCGCAGGCGTGCGCCTTGCGGTGCGCCTCGGCGATGTCGGCGCCGACCGCGATGCCGCACGGGTTGGCGTGCTTGATGATCGCGACGCACGGCTCGGTGAAGTCGTAGGCGGCGCGGCGCGCGGCGTCGGTGTCGACGTAGTTGTTGTAGGACATCTCCTTGCCGTAGAGCTGCTCGGCCCCGGCCAGGCCCTTCTCGCCCGGCGAGCGGTACAGGGCGGCCCGCTGGTGCGGGTTCTCGCCGTACCGCAGGGTGTTCGAGCGCTCCCACGTGGCGCCGAGGAAGTCGGGCCACCGCGTCTCGGCGGCGGTCTCGTCGGGCGCGTAGTCGCCCGCGAACCAGGAGGCCACGGCCACGTCGTAGGACGCGGTGTGCGCGAACGCCCGCGCGGCCAGGCGGCGGCGCTCCTCCAGGGTGAACCCGCCGGCCCGCACGGCGTCCAGGACCGTCCCGTAGGCGGACGGGTCCACCACGACGGACACGCTCGCGTGGTTCTTCGCGGCGGCGCGGACCATCGTGGGGCCGCCGATGTCGATCTGCTCGACGCACTCGTCCGGCGCCGCGCCCGAGTCCACCGTGTCGGCGAACGGGTACAGGTTCGCGACGACGAGGTCGAACGGCTCGACGGCCAGGTCGTCGAGCTGCTGGAGGTGGTCCTCCTTGCGCCGGTCGGCGAGCAGGCCCGCGTGCACCTTCGGGTGCAGGGTCTTGACCCGTCCGTCCAGGCACTCGGGGAACCCGGTGAGCTTCTCCACCTTCATCACCGGGACCCCGGCGGCCGAGATCCGGCCCGCCGTCGACCCGGTCGAGACGATCTCCACTCCCGCCTCGTGCAGGCCGCGGGCCAGCTCCTCCAGTCCGGACTTGTCGTACACACTGATCAGCGCGCGCTCAATCGCCACCCGACTCACCGGCCGAGCTCCCCTCTTGATTCGGACGAACCCCTGTCAGACGAACCGCTGCCGGACGAACCCGTGGCGGAGCCCTCACCGCCGGGCGCGTCCGCGCCGGTCCGGCACTTCATCGAGACCCGCCTGCCGCTCGCGGTCCATCCGTCGCGGGCCAGCCGTCCGACGACGTCGACGAGGAGCCGGCGCTCCACCTGCTTGATCCGCTCGTGCAGGGAGTCCTCGTCGTCATGCCGGCCCACGGGGACGCTCTCCTGGGCGATGACGGGTCCGGTGTCCACGCCTTCGTCGACGAAGTGAACCGTACAGCCCGTGACCTTCACCCCGTACGCCAGGGCGTCCCGTACGGCGTGCGCGCCGGGGAAGGACGGCAGCAGCGCGGGGTGGGTGTTGACCGTCCGGCCGCCGAAGCGCGCCAGGAACCGCGGGCCGAGGATCTTCATGAAGCCGGCGGACACCACGAGGTCGGGCTCGTACTCGGCGACCGTCCCGGCGAGCGCCGCGTCCCAGTCGTCCCGGGACGGGAAATCAGGTATGCAGAGGGTGAAAGTCGGCAAACCCGCCCGTTCGGCACGCTCGGTTCCGCCGATATCGGGGCGGTCCGCCCCCACGGCCACCACTTTCGCACCGTAGGCTGGATCCGCGCACGCGTCGAGCAGCGCTTGTAGGTTGGTCCCCGCGCCGGAGACGAGGACGACGAGCCGGGCGGACACCATGACTCCCCGGTGGACGTTACTGGGACGACACGAAGCCTATCGGGCGGCCCCGGCGCCGCCTCACCCCAGACCGTACGAACACCCCGCATGGAGGAGAAGAACGTGAGCGACCAGCCGGACCGTCCGGCCCAGCCCGAAGACCGCCCGGACGCGCGGCCCGCGGGAGAGCCGCCCGCGGGGCCGCGCCAGGGCGGGCGGCGCACCGGCTGGCGGGCCCTGTGGCTCGGCGGCATCGCCCTGCTGACCGCGTTCTTCTTCTACCCGCTCGGCCTGGTGCTCGGCATCGCCGCGCTGGTCGTCGGCGTCAGGGCCCGCCGGAGCGCGCGCCGCACGCACGACGCCGCCCCCGGCGCCGTCCCCGGCATCGTGCTCGGCTCGATCGGGCTGGTGTTCTCGCTGCTGTCGGTCTCCCTGACGGCGTTCCTCTGGACGGAGCTGAGCGGCTACCAGAGCTGCGTCAGCACGTCCAACACCACCACCGACAAGCAGGCGTGCCGCGCGAAGTACTACCCGAAGATCGAGAAGAAGCTCGACCTTCCCGCCGGCAGCATGGACAAGTACGGCGACCTGCTCTGACCTGCTCTGACCCGCCCTGATCGCGGCTAGAGGTCCTGGTCGGGGTCGTCGCGCAGGACGTAGATGGCGCCGCCCCGGTTCTCGGTGCGTCCCGAGTCCTCGCGGGGCGGCGGGACGGGGCGCCGCTCCTCGGCGGGCTCGTGCCCGGCGGGCTCCTCGGGCTCCAGGTGGCCCTCGACGACGATCGTGCCGTCGCCCGGCGGCGGGGGCTCGTCCTCGACGGGGCCCGGCACCGGGTCCGCCCGGCGGCGGGGCCGCCGGGGCGCGAGGACGGGCTCGGCCTCCTCGAACTCCAGCGGGTCCGGAGCGTGCGGGGCCTTCGGCGCCGGCTTGGGCGGGCCCTCCAGGCGCAGGTCGTAGTCCTCGGGGACGGGCGCCGACAGCGGCATGGCGGGCTCCGGAGCCGGTCGCACCTGCTTCTTCGGCTCGGCGGCCTTCTTCGCCGCCCTCTTCTTGGAAGGCGCCTTCGCGGCGGAGGCCTTCTTCGCCGCCCGCTTCCGGGGACCCGATCTCCTGGACGGGGCGCCCTCCGGACGCCGCAGCACCATCCAGTTCGCCACCCACGCCGCGATCGCCGCCGAGATCCCCACCTCGAGGGCGGCCAGCAGCCCCACCTGCCACGCCGACGGGCCCACGGTCGCCATCCGCCCGCCGCCGAGCGGCCCTCCGGCCAGCGCGCTCAGCAGCGCCGCGACGGCCCCGGTCAGGGCGCCCGACACGAAGCCCCACAGCGGTGCGCCCTCCGACACCGGGCTCGGCAGCGACCGGATCGTCAGGACGCCGCCCACCGCGCCCGCGACGAACGGCGCCGCCAGCGCCAGCAGCGAGATCGCGGGCGCCGGGCCCGGCTGGGGAAGGGCCGCGAGCGGCGGGAACGCGGGCACGGCGTCCAGGAACACCCCGGTCGGGGAGACGCTCGTCCCGGCGCCGACGGAGAAGCCGGGGCCGACCGCGTAGGCCATGCCCCAGATCGCCGCGTTCGGCAGGAACGCCAGCTCGACCAGCAGCAGGAGGACGCCGCCGACGGCTCCGGGGGCGAGCATGTCGTAGAGGTCGCCGGCGTCCGACAGGTGCGTGGCGAGGGACCCGCCGACGAGCAGCGCGCCCGAGGCGAGCAGCACGCTCAGCGACCCCGCCACGCCGATCACCAGGGAGCGCGGCCGCTCGGGCAGCAGCCGCAGCAGCGCGCCCAGCCCGGACCGGACGCGCCGCCCCCGGGCCTCCGCCACCACGATCGCCCGCGCCGCGCCGAGCCCGCCCGCGACGGCGGCGACGAGGAAGCACCCGACGAGCGCCTGCCACGCCGACGGCCGGACCTCCTTCGACGACGCCGCGAGCGCGAGCAGCCCGGCCAGCGCCGCGTACGGGACGGCCAGCGCGACGGCCACGTGCAGGACGGCGGTGCGCTGCCGGTGCGGCAGGCCCGCCACCCGGATCATCCACCCGCCGCCCCGGTACAGCAGGACCCCGGGCAGGACGAGCACGCCGAGCGGGAGGAGCCCGAACCGCCCCTGCCCGTAGGAGAAGCCCGCGTGGTGCGAGACCAGCCAGAAGTTCACGGCCGTCCGGAACACCCCGGCCATGCCGTGGCCGAGCGCGGTCTTCGGCGCGGCGATCCAGCCGATCAGCGTGATCGTGGTGAGCACCGCGAGCCCGATGCCGATGCACCACAGCGCCGCGACGAGCCCCGTGACGTACAGCGGCCTGGCGGGGGCGGCCGGCTTGCGGCCGCGCGCGGAGTCGGCGCCCGGCGGCGCGGCGGCCCGGCCCGCCTCGGCCGGCGGCGGCGCGGGCTTGGAGGGCGCGGGCTTGGAGGGCGCGCCCTTCGGCCCCGCACCCTTCGCCGGTGCGGCCTTCGACGGCTCCCGCTTCGCGCGCTGCCCGGGGGTCTTGTCGCTCACCGGTCCATGCTGGCACCGCGCCCGCCCCCGCAAGGCCCGCCCGCCCGGCGTGTCGCCTTTGTGATCACGCCCCGCGGCGGCGGCCGGGACGCGAAAGACGCCCGGACCGCGGGGCGGCTCGGGCGTCTTTCGGATGGTCCGGGGGGATCAGCGGTTCTGCATGATCTCCCGCATGAGGACGGCGGTCTCGCTCGGGGTCTTGCCGACCCGGACGCCGACCTTCTCCAGGGCCTCCTTCTTCGCCTGCGCGGTGCCGGCGGAGCCGGACACGATGGCGCCGGCGTGGCCCATGGTCTTGCCCTCGGGGGCGGTGAACCCGGCGACGTAGCCGACGACCGGCTTGGTCACGTGCTGCTCGATGTAGGCGGCGGCGCGCTCCTCGGCGTCGCCCCCGATCTCACCGATCATCACGATGGCGTCGGTCTCCGGGTCGTCCTGGAACGCCTGGAGCGCGTCGATGTGGGTGGTCCCGATGACGGGGTCGCCGCCGATGCCGACGCAGGTGGAGAAGCCGATGTCGCGCAGCTCGTACATCATCTGGTAGGTCAGCGTGCCCGACTTGGACACCAGGCCGATGCGGCCGGGCGTCGTGATGTCGGCCGGGATGATGCCGGCGTTCGACTTGCCGGGGGACGCGATGCCGGGGCAGTTCGGCCCGATGATCCGCGTCTTGTTCCCCTTGGACTCCGCGTACGCCCAGAAGAAGGCGGTGTCGTGCACCGGGATGCCCTCGGTGATGACGACGCAGAGCGGGATCCCGGCGTCGATCGCCTCGACCACGGCGTCCTTGGTGAACTTCGGCGGGACGAACACGACGGAGACGTCGGCGCCGGTCTCCTGCATGGCCTCCTTGACGGTGCCGAACACCGGGAGGGTCGTGCCGTCGAAGTCGACCGTCTGCCCGGCCTTGCGGGCGTTCACGCCGCCGACGACCTGGGCGCCGGAGGCGAGCATCCGGCGGCCGTGCTTGGTGCCCTCGGAGCCCGTGATGCCCTGGACGATGATCTTGCTGTTCTCGGTGAGCCAGATGGCCATTGTCATGCACCTGCCGCTGCGAGTTCGGCGGCGCGCCTGGCCGCGTCGTCCATGGTGTCGACCTGCTGGACGCCGGGCAGCGCCGCGTCGTTGAGGATCTTGCGCCCGAGTTCGGCGTTGTTGCCGTCCAGCCGGACGACGAGCGGGCGGTTGACGGTCTCGCCGCGGTCGGCCAGGAGCTTGTAGGCCGACACGATGCCGTTGGCGACGGCGTCGCAGGCGGTGATGCCGCCGAAGACGTTGACGAAGACGGACTTGACGTCGGCGTCGGACAGGACGATCTCCAGCCCGTTCGCCATCACCTCGGCGGACGCGCCGCCGCCGATGTCGAGGAAGTTCGCGGGCTTCTGGCCGTTGAACTGCTCGCCCGCGTAGGCGACCACGTCGAGGGTGGACATGACGAGCCCGGCGCCGTTGCCGATGATGCCGACGCTGCCGTCCAGCTTGACGTAGTTGAGGTCCTTGGCCTTCGCCGCCGCCTCCAGGGGGTCGGCCGCGGCCTTGTCCTCGAGCCTCTCGTGGTCGTCCTGGCGGAACGAGGCGTTGTCGTCCAGGGAGACCTTGCCGTCGAGGGCCTTCACCTGGCCGTCGGCGGTGAGGATCATCGGGTTCACCTCGACGAGGGAGGCGTCCTCGTCGGTGAACACGGCCCACAGCCGCTCGATCAGCTCGGCGGCGCCGTCGAGGGCCTCCTGCGGGAGGCGGCCCTTCTCGGCGATCTCGCGGGCCCGGGCGCGGTCGACGCCCTCCAGCGGCGAGACCGGCACCATCGCCAGCCGGTCGTGCGGCACCTCCTCGATCTCCACGCCGCCCTCGACGGAGCAGATGGACAGGAAGGTCCGGTTGGCGCGGTCGAGCAGGAAGGAGAAGTAGTACTCCTGCGCGATCGCGCTGCCCTCCTCGACCAGGACCTTGTGGACCGTGTGGCCCTTGATGTCCATGCCGAGGATCCGGCCGGCGAGCTGCTCGGCCTCGTCGGCGGAGTCGGCCAGCTTCACGCCGCCGGCCTTGCCGCGGCCCCCGGTCTTCACCTGGGCCTTGACCACGACCTTCGAGCTCCCCGCGGCGAACAGCTCCGCCGCGATGTCTCGGGCTTCCTGGGGAGTATGGGCGACCTTGCCGGTCGGCACCGGTACCCCGTACTCGGCGAAGAGTTCCTTCGCCTGATGTTCGAACAGGTCCACGAGGGCGTCCTTTTACGGATCGACTGCCAAATGTGACCACACGAGTGGGGGTTACACGGGTGTCCGTGCGGCCGGCACTCGGCGGTCCGCTCCGTCGATGCAGCCTAGTCAACCCATCCTCATGGTGAGGCCGCCGGGTCCGTATGTCACGCGGACTTCCCTTGAAGGGGAGCGCGCCGGGCGGTAGGTGTGCTCATCCTCAGGGGAGGGCACGAGTGGCTCGTGAGGAGGATGAACCGATTGACATAGTTTGATGTACTAATTCGGCGAGACGGCCAGGCGGACAGGGGGCGAACGCATGGCGATGGCTGAGAGACGCGACACATCCGTCGCGGCACCCGTCCCCGTCGCGCCCGTCATATCCGTCCCGCCGCCCGCGGGCGGGCCCACCACCCCGCGCCGCCGCGCCGCGCCGCGCGGCCGGTCGGGCGCCCGCAAGGTGCGGCGCACCGCCGGCCTGCTCATCGTGGCGGCGCTCGTCGCGACCGGCGGCGCCACCGTCCCCGAGCCGCCCGCCCCCGGCTGGGCGAGCCCCGGGCTCGTCGGCGGCGGCGGATGGCCGTTCGCGGGCGTCCCGCTGGCCCCCGACCAGGCCGAGGGGGCCTCCTACCTGCCGGGCAGCTCGGTCGTCAGGCTCCCGGACGGGCAGGTCCGGCTCGTTCCGTCCGGCGGCGAGACGCCGATCACCGTGGACGCCTCGGACCCGCGGGTGGAGCGGGCGGTCCGGTCCGACAGCGCGTGGCTGGCGCAGGGCACCGTCCCGGGTACCGCGACGGACGGCGCCTACCGCGACATGGCGACGCGCGCCCTGCTCGACCTCCGGCTCCTCACCCGCCCGAACGGCGCGTCCCTCGCGTCCTGGTACTCGAAGTGGCGGTACTGCTGGCCCCGCGACTCCGCGTTCGCCGTGGCCGCGTTCACCGTGACCGGGCATCCGGCCGAGGCGCGCCGCATCCTGTACTTCCTCGCCCGGGCGCAGCACGACGACGGCATGTGGGCCGCGCGGTACAACGCCGACGGGACGGCCGTCGCCGACGGCCGGGCCCCGCAACTGGACTCGCTCGGCTGGGTGCTGTGGTCGACGTGGTTCTACGCAGTCAGGGCCACCGACCAGGACGAGCTGCCCACGCTGTGGCCGATGGTGCGGCGCGCCGCCGACCATCTGGCGCGCTCCCTGGACGCCGAGGGGCTGCCGCCCGCCTCGTCCGACTACTGGGAACGCGACCACCGGCGCGAGCAGGACCCGCGGCGCCCGACGCTCGGCGTGGTCGGCCCCGCGCTGGCGGGGCTGCGCGCGGCGGCCGACCTCGCGCGGATGCGCGGCGAAGATGCGAAGGCGGCGCAGTGGCGGCACGCGGCGCAGCGGGTCTCGGACGCGCTGGCCAGGCAGTTCGCCCCCTACGGCTACCCGCGCTCCCCCATCCCCGGCGGGCTGATGGACACCTCGGTGACGTTCCTCGCCCCGCCGTTCGCGCCGGCCGATCCGGGGGTGACCGCCGCGATCGCGGACGCCGCGGGCAAGCAGGCGCTGCCGAACGGCGGCGTCCTGCCGGGCGAGCGCTGGTCGGGCGACCCCGACGTCGCCTGGACGCCGGAGACCGCGCTGTTCGGGTTGAACGCGGCCGCGTCGGGCCGCGAGGGCGAGGCGCTGGACCGGCTCGACTGGCTCTCCGCGCACCGCACGTCGCTGGGCGTCCTGCCGGAGAAGGTCGGCGTGACGGGCAGGCCCGCGGGCCCGGCGCCCCTGGGCTGGACGGCGTCGCTGGTCCTGCTGAGCCTCTCCGCGCTGGACCGGCCTCTCCCCGTCCCGTGACGGGGTTCTAGCCGAACTGCTCGTAACCGAGCTTCAGCACGAGGGCGCCGACGACACAGAGCAGGACGACCCGAACGAAACCGGCACCGCGGCTGATCGCCATGTGGGCGCCGAGCTGCGCGCCGACGATGTTGCAGACCGCCATCGCCAGCCCGATGGCCCACAGCACGTGCCCCTGCGCCGCGAACACGGCGAGCGCGCCCAGATTGGTGCCCGTGTTGATGATCTTCGAGGTGGCGGAGGCGTCGACGAAGTCCATGCCGAGCAGCGTGGTGAACGCGATCACCAGGAACGTCCCGGTGCCCGGCCCGACCAGCCCGTCGTAGAACGCGATCGCGACGCCCGGGACGAGGACGGCGGCGGCGACCCGGCGGCGCGTCCGCAGCACCAGCCGCGGGGTCCGGCCGAGGTCGGGCCTGAGCACCACGATCGCGGCCACCGCCAGCAGCACGACCATGATGACGGGCTTCAGCACGTCCGAGGAGATCGCCGCCGCGCAGAGGGCGCCGCCGGCGGCGCAGCACACCGCGAGCAGGCCCGCCGGGAGGGCCACCCGCACGTCCGGCTTGGCCTTGCGCGCGTAGGCGACGGCGGCGGACGTGGTGCCCGCGATCGAGCCCAGCTTGTTGGTGGCGAGCGCGGTCGCGACCGGCTGCCCCGGGTTGAGCAGCAGCAGCGCGGGCAGCTGGATCAGCCCGCCGCCTCCCACCACGGCGTCGACCCATCCCGCCGCGACGGCGGCGGCCAGCAGCAAGACGACCTGCTCGGCGTGCACGGGGGCTCCCGGGAGGTAAGGAGTGAAAGTCAGATCACCGATTACCCTAGCGGCCGGTCGGCCGCCGCCTCCGGCCAGGCCCCCGCTCCCTCAGGCGGCCCGCCACTCGTCGGCGAGGATCGCCCATACCTGGACGTCCCGCCGCTCGCCGTCGAGCACGAACGCCTGCCGCAGGACGCCCTCGCACGTCATCCCGAGCCGTTCGGCAACGGCCGCGCTCGCGGTGTTGCGCGGGTCGCACAGCCACTCCACCCGGCGCATCCCCCTGGCGCCGACCGCCCAGTCGATCATGATGCGGACGGCCGCGGTGACCAGCCCGCGCCCCCGGGCCTCGGCCGCGAGCCAGACGCCCGCCTCGCAGACGCCCTGCGCGGCGTCGAACGTCCGGAAGACCGTGCCGCCCTGGAGGACGCCGTCCACCCAGATGCCGTAGAGGCGCCCCTCGTCCCTGGCCTGCCTGTGGGCGTAGGCCTGGAGCAGCTCGCGGGCCGTCTTCTCGTCCACCACGGTCCGGGCCCAGGGGATGTACCGGTCGATGTCCGCCCGGACCCGGTCGGCGTGCGCGGCGAACTCGGCCGCCTGCCAGGGCTCCAACGGGCGCAGCTCAGCGCCCTCGGCGAGCGTGCGAGCGAACATGGGGGCCTCCCGGGAGGGTACGTACCGAACGTTTGTTATGTACTCTACGGGAGTGCCCGCCCGAGGTGATCACGACGCCCGCCGCCGGGACGTGTCCGAGGCCGTCTGGCGCGTCCTGGCCGGCCGCGGTTTCGGCGGCCTGACCCTGCGCGCGGTCGCGGCGGAGATGGACGCGTCCACCGGACTGCTCACGCACTACTTCCCGAACAAGAGGGCCCTCGTCGCGTACGCCCTCGACCTCGCCGAGGAGCGCACCGCGAACCGCGCGCTCCGCGAGGCACCGCCAGGCCTGGCGTCCCTGCGCGCGGCGCTCCTGGACGTCCTGCCGCTGACCCCCGCCGCGGCCGGCATGAACCGCATCTGGGTGAGCTCGTGGGACGTCGCGCTCGCCGACCCCGAACTCGGGGAGCGCCAGCGGCGCCGCTACGAGAACTGGCGCGCGCGGCTCCGGCCGCACGCCGCGGCCGCCGTCGAACGCGGCGAACTGCCCGCCGGGGCCGGCGTGGACGGCACCGTCGCGGCCGCCGCCGCGTTCGCGCACGGCCTCGTCGTGCACGCCCTGTTCGACCCGGACGCCTACCCGCCAGACCGCCAGACCGCGCTGCTGGACGCCTTCCTGGCCGCCCTGACGACGGCTTCCCCCCTCCCCCTGGCGCCCGGCGACGAGGAATAATGCCCCGATGACCAAGCCGCGCACGCTGCGCTGCCCCCGCCACCTCGGCATGATCCTCGCCGGGGTCGCCATCGCCGCCCTCTTCGGCGTCGTGGCGATCCAGAAGGCGAGCGACGGCGCGGGCGCCCCGGCGCTCGCCGCCGGGATCGCGTGCTTCGCCCTCGCGCTCGGAGTCGTCCCCCAGCTGCGGACGCGCATGATCCTGGACGCGGAGGGCCTCACCCTCGTCTCGGGGTACGGCCGCCGCCGGTTCGCGTGGACGGAGATCATCGAGATCAGCGCGGACGCCCACCACTCCTACTGGCTGCTCCAGGTGCGCTCCGAGGAGCGCGAGCGCCAGGCCGCGTTCTTCCCCGTCAGGCTGGCGTCGATGCCGGTGGACCAGGGCACCCGCTTCAGCGAGCCGTCCGGCGACACCCCCTACGGCCTCTACCGGCTGCACGCCGGGCTCTGGGAGGAATGGCGACGCAACACCGAGCCCGGTGCCGCTGAGCCATCCTGGTCCCATGACGACCAGGACGCGCGCCCTCGGTGACGACTTCGCCGCCCCCATCGACGACCGCTACTTCGAGGACTACACCGCCGGCACGACCTACGAGTACGGCCACGTCACGGTGGACGAGGCGGAGATCATCGAGTTCGCCCGCCGCTTCGACCCGCAGCCCATCCACGTGGACCCGGACTTCGCCGCGTCCGGCCCGTTCAAGGGCATCATCGCCAGCGGCTGGCACACCGGCTCGATCATGATGCGGCTGTTCGCCGACCACTTCCTGTCCCGGGTCGCCAGCCTCGCCTCCCCCGGCGTGGACGAGCTGCGCTGGCCCGCCCCCGTCCGTCCCGGCGACACCCTGCGCCTGCGCGTCGCCGTCCTGGAGGCCCGCCCGTCGCGCTCCAAGCCGGACCGCGGCATCGTCGCCACCCGCGCCGAACTCCTCAACCAGGACGACCAGATCGTCCTGCACACGCTGCCGGCGAACCTCCTGCGCCGCCGCACGGCCTGAGCGGCGCCGGATCAGGGGGCGCCCTCCCGCACCGGCCGGGGCTCGGCGGCCGGCGCCGGGACGGCGGGCTCGGGCAGCGTCCGGAACAGCAGCCAGGCCAGCGCGGGCAGCGCGATCAGCGGGGCGAGGGCGACGCGCAGCGACGCGGCGTCGGCGACGGCGCCGAGGACGGGGCTCGCGAGCCCGCCGACGCTGACCGTCAGGCCGAGGGTGACGCCGGCGGCGGTGCCGACGCGCGTGGGCAGGTAGTCCTGCCCGAGGGTGACCTGAAGCGAGAACGGGACGTAGAGCCCGGCGGAGGTCAGCGCGACGAACAGGTAGAACGCGGGGCCGGGCACGAACACGATGCCCGCGACGGCGAGGACGGTCAGCAGGTACGACCGGCGCACGACGGTGACCCGGTCCCAGCGGGCGGCCAGGGAGCCGCCCGCCACCGTGCCCACCGCTCCGCCGACGTACAGGACGAACAGCGCCGCCGTGCCCGCCGCCACTCCCCCTCCCGTGCGCTGCCGCGCGTAGAACGAGATGAACGTGCTCAGCCCCACGAACACGATCGACCGGCAGACCACGGCGAGCGACAGCTTGACGAAGGAGCGTGCGTCGTCGACCCCGGCCGCCGCCCCTGCGCGCCCGCCGGAGGCCGTCCCCCCAAGGGCGCGCAGGACGGGGAGGCACACCACGGCGCCCGCGAGCGCCGGCACCACGAGGAACGGCGTGCACCGCAGGCCGCCGGTCGCGACGACCGCCGCGACCAGGAGCGGCGCGAGCGCGAACCCGATGTTGCCGCCGACGGAGAACCAGCTCATCGCGGTGTGGCTGCCCCTGCTCGCCCTCCGCGCGACGCGGGCGGACTCGGGGTGGTAGGCCGCGACCCCGATGCCGGAGACCGCCACGAACGCCAGGGTGAGGGCGTAGTCGCCGCTGAGACCGCTCAGGGCGATCCCCACTCCCCCCAGAAGCGTGCTCAGCGGGAGCAGCCAGGGCATCGCCCACCGGTCGGTGAGCGCGCCGAACAGCGGCTGCGCCACCGAGGACAGCAACGACGCGGCGAGCACGATGCCCGACGCGGCGGCGTAGGTGTAGGCGCGCTCGGCCACGAAGAACGGGACGAGCGCCGTCACGGACCCCTGGTAGACGTCCACGCACGCATGCCCGGCGGACAGCAGGAAGATCGGCCTTGCTTCTCGTGAACGCGCCGCTTCTCGGGAACTCGGTGACACGTCCCTCATGCTCGCGCCGGGAGACCGTGTCGGACTTCCGATATTCTGCCAACCGATGCAGGAAACCCGCCATCAACCGATCGCCCCGACCCGGGCGCGCTCGCTGGCGCCGGGCGCCGCCATCGACGCGCACCGCCACGACGACCACCAGATCGCCTACGCCGGACGGGGCGTGGTGGCCGTCACCACCGGCGCGGGCTCCTGGGTGGCGCCCGCCGACCGCGCCATCTGGATACCGGCCGGTGCCGTCCACGCCCACCAGGCCCACGGCGAGCTCGAACTGCACCTTGTCGGCCTGCCCGCGTCCGACAACCCGCTCGGGCTGGACGAGCCGGCGGTGCTCGGCGTCAGCCCCCTGCTGCGCGAACTGATCCTCGCCTACACCCGCGACCCGGACGACGCCACCCCCGCCCGGGCCCGGCTGCGCGCCGTCCTGCTGGACCAGTTGCGCGTCTCGTCCCAGCAGCCGCTGCATCTGCCCGCCCCGGCCGTCCCGCTCCTCAAGGCGCTGTGCGACATCCTGCACGCCGACCCCGCCGACGCCCGCACCCTCGCCGAGCTGGGCAGGGAGGTCGGCGCGAGCGACCGCACCCTGTCCCGGCTCTTCAGGAGCGACCTCGGGATGACGTTCCCGCAGTGGCGCACCCAGCTGCGCCTCTACCACGCCCTGATCCTGCTGGCCGAGAACACGCCGGTGACCGCCGTGGCCCACCAGTGCGGCTGGTCGTCCGCGAGCGGCTTCATCGACGTCTTCCGCCGAGCCTTCGGCCACACCCCCGGCGCCCACCACCCCGCGTGAGCGGGCCGCCGGCCCTCCGCGGGCTCAGTTCTTCAGGAAGTCCAGCAGGTCGGCGTTGAACCTCTCCTTGTCGCCCGGCACGAGCGCGATCCCGTGCGAGGACCCCTGGTACACCTTCAGGACGGCATTCGGAATGATCTTGGCGGCCTTGCGGGCGGTCGCGTCGATCGGCACGATCTGGTCGTCGTCGCCGTGCACGATCAGCGTGGGGATGTCGAACTTGCGCAGGTCCTCGTGGAAGTCGGTGCGGGCGAAGGCGTCGACGCACTTCACGCCGGCCTGGATGCTCTCCTGCATGCCCATGAACCAGAACGCGTCGCGGTTGCCCTGGGTGGCCTTGGTGCCCGGACGGTTCGCGGAGAAGAACGCCTCCGATGCGTCCTTCCAGTACTGCGAGCGTTCGCGCAGGATGCCCTTCTTGATCTCCTCGAAGGCCTCCGCGGGCACGCCCTCGGGGTTGTCCTCGCCCTGGAGCATGAGCGGCGTGATCGCCGACAGCAGGACGACCTTGCGGACCCGTCCGGTGCCGTGCCGGCCGATGTAGCGGGCCAGTTCACCGCCGCCCATCGAGTGCGCGACCAGCGTGACGTCCCGCAGGTCGAGCTTGTTGATCAGGTCGTTGAGGTCGTCGGCGAAGGTGTCGAAGTCGTAGCCGTTGAAGGGCTGGCTGGAGCGTCCGTGCCCCCGGCGGTCGTGGGCGATGCCGCGGTAGCCGTTGTCGGCCACCATCTTCATCTGGTCCTCCCACGCGTCGGCGTTGAGCGGCCAGCCGTGGATGAAGACCACGGTGTGCCCGCCGCCCCAGTCCTTGTAGAAGATCTCGTTGCCGTCGCGAGTGGTGACGAATCCCATGTTCGAACCCCCGTAGCGCTCCTGTGGACACGATGGCCCGGACGGCCCGCGCCCCAGCGACAAAACGGCCGTCCAGCAACCAGCCGCACCGATACCCCGACTACCGCCCGAAACGACCAATGACCGGTCGAACTGTCTTTACCTGGCCTTCCACCACGAACACGGACCTCGGCCCGCACGCGTGGCGAGCGGCGTCTTCGCCGACCGCTTCATCGTTCCCACCGGTTCTCAGCCGCACAATTGGGCGGCCAGAGTGGCGTAGGCCCACTCTTCCCACGCGTCGGGCGCCCAGCCGCGGTCTTGCACGAAGAGCAGGTACAGCTGCGGGCTGAGCAGGCCGAACAGCAGGTCCGCGGCCATCGCGGCGGAGACGCCGGGGCGTGCGTCGGGCTTGGCGACCAGCGCCTCGGCAGCGGCGTGCTGCACGCTGTAGCGCGGGTCGGGGTCGTCGGGCCACTGCGCGGCGATCTGCGGGTCGGCGGCACCGGCGGCCGCGATCATCGACATGATCGGGGCGACCCGCCCGAGGATCTCCGCGGTGCCGCGCACGTGCGCCCGCAACTGGCCGGCCGCGGTGGGCGCGGCGCACGCGGCGCGGAACCACTCCCGCTCCATCGTGGCGACCGGCTCGGCGTCCCCGGCGATGGACGTGTCCACGACGTCCTTGAACAGCGCGCGCTTGTTGCCGAAGACGAAATACACCGTCTGGACGGCCACCCCCGCCCGGTCGGCGACCTCCTGCAGGCTCGTCGCCCCGTAGCCCTGCGCGACGAACAACTCCCGGGCCGCCTCGACGACCTTCCCCCGGGTCCGGCGTGAGCGCTCGGCCCTCTTGTCCGGCCGCTTGACGGTGTCCATGGCGGGAGTATATCTCTAGAGTCCGTCACTAGAGTTCACATCTAAAAACTTTGGAGGGGCCATGGACCACGCCGTTCAGGGGGCGGAGGCACACGGGGTCGGCGCCGAACGCGACCAGGAGGAGGCCGTCCGCCGGGAGCTGGAGACCTACTACCGCTCGGGCAGGCCGCCGTGGGACAGCGGCGTGACCCCGCCGGAGCTCGTCACCCTGGTGGAAGGCGGCGATGCGCTGCCGCCCGGCCGCGCGCTGGAGCTCGGCTGCGGCACCGGTACCAACGCCGTCTACCTGGCCCGGCACGGCTGGGACGTCACGGCCGTCGATCTGATCGGCCGGGCGGTCGACCAGGCCCGGGCCAAGGCCACCGCGGCGGGGACGGCGGTCCGGCTACTGCACGGAGACGCCACCCGGCTCGATGAGCTGGACGCGCCCGGTCCGTACGACCTGTTCTTCGACCTGAGCTGCTTCTGCGGGATCCCACCGCACCGCCGCGACGCCTACGCCGCCGGCCTGACCGACCGCGCCGCTCCCGGCGCACTACTGCTGATGTTCGGCTACGGCCCCGAGGCGTTCGACGACCCGATCTCCGGCGTCACCGCGGACGAGCTGCGCGCCAGGTTCCCCGGCTGGGAGCTCGTCGACGCCACACCCGGAACGAACCCGGTGCCCACCTTCTGGTTCACGCTCAGGCGCACCGGCACGGCCACACCACAGGAAAGGAATGAGATGCACACGGTCATCAACGTCCAGCAGGCCGAGGCATGGAACGGCTGGGAGGGGACGGCCTGGGCCGACAACGCCCCTCGGTACGACGCGATGATGGGCGGTTTCAATCAGCCGCTCCTGGAACTCGCCGCGATCGGCGAGGACGAGACCGTCCTGGACATCGGCTGCGGCACCGGACAGCTCACCCTGCTGGCCGCACGCCGGGCGGCGCGGGCGGTCGGCGTCGACATCTCCGACCCCATGCTCGCCCGCGCCCGCGCCGACGCGGCCGAGCAGGGCATCGGGAACGCGCGGTTCGATCAGGCCGACGCGCAGGCCCATCCCTTCGAGGAGGGCGGCTTCGATGTCGTCGTCAGCCGCGGCGGCGTCATGTTCTTCTCCGATCCCGCCGCGGCGTTCGCCAACATCGCCCGCGCGCTGCGGCCCGGCGGCCGGATGGTGTTCATCGTCCCGCAGGCCGGTGGCCCCGACAGCGAGTACGCCAAGGCGACCGCCGCTCTCGCGCCGCTGATGCGCCGCCCCTCGCCCGCGGCCCGCGGCATGGGCTCGCTGTCCGACCCCGACCGCATCCGCCAGGTGCTCCATGAAGCAGGCCTGACGGACGTGACCGCGAGTCCGGTCCAGGCGCCGATGGACTACGGCACCGACGCCGCCGACGCCGCGGACTTCGTCCTCAGCCAGGGGCCTGTCTGCTACAACCTCCAGGACGTGGACCAGTCCGCCATCACCGGCGTCCGCCAAGAGCTCCAGGCGGCCCTCACGGCCTACGAGACTCCGGACGGTGTCCGCATCCGCGGCTCCGTGTGGCTGGTGAGCGCCATCCGTCCCTGACTTCGTGGCGTGGTCAGCCTTCCGGATAGAAGAGGAAGAGCGTGCAGCCGGTCGTCGTCTGCGGGACGTGCCAGGACCCTGCGGGGGCGTGAAGGAACGAACCGGCCGGGTAGTCCCGTTCGCCGTCGTTGAAGGTTCCGGAGACCACGAACACCTCTTCAGGCCCCGGTGCGTGAACGTCAATCCCTTCCCAGCACGTGTTCGGGTCCATCTGCAGGACGCAGGCCTTCGCGCCGTGGTCCCCCTCCCACAGCGGCCGCAGATGGATGCCCGGGAAGAGTTCACGGACCGGGGCGTCCTCAAGGGCGGACCACGTATAGCCAGGCGCGCTCTGTTCAGTCGTCATGGGACAAGCCTGGCGACCGGGCCCTGTCCGGCCGAGTGTCAGGAATGACATGATGCGGTACTTTCATGCCATGCATCGCGTCGCGGCGCTCGTGCGGCCACCGCAATCGGCCTTCGAACTCGGCTTCACGGCCCAGGTGTTCGGGATCGAGCGGGCCGGGCTCCCGGGCAGGTACGCCTTCCGCGTGTGCACGGAGAGCCCCGGCCCCGTCGCGACGCTGGCCGGGTACGACATGCTCGTGTCCGAGGGGCTGGACGCGCTCGACGAGGCCGACACCGTGGTCGTCCCGGGCTGGCTGCCCGCCGGGAGGCCGCCGTCCCCCGCGGTCGTCCACGCTCTGACCCGCGCGCACGCTCGCGGCGCCCGGGTCGTCAGCATCTGCTCGGGCGCCTTCGCCCTGGCCCACGCCGGCCTGCTGGACGGACGCACGGCGACCACCCACTGGGCCCTGGCGGACGAGCTCGCGGCGACCTTCCCGCGCGTCGAGGTCGACCCGGACGTGCTGTACGTGGACCACGGCGACGTGGCCACCAGCGCCGGAGCCGGGGCCGGCATCGACCTGTGCATGCACCTGCTCCGCACCGACCAGGGCGCCCGGTACGCCGCCCACGTCGCGCGGACCATGGTCATGCCGCCCCACCGCGAGGGCGGTCAGCTGCAGTACTCGGCGCCGCCGCACCCCGTCCAGATCGACGGCACGCTGGCGCCGCTGCTGGACTGGATCGCCGGGCGGCTCGGCGAACCGGTGACCGTCGAGGGCATGGCCGCGCACGCGGGCGTCTCCACGCGCACCCTCGCCCGCCGGTTCGCCGGGCAGCTCGGCACCAGCCCGGGGCAATGGCTGCTCACCCGGAGGATCACCGCGGCGCGGGACCTGCTGGAGTCCTCCGACCTCCCCCTGGACGCCATCGCCCGGCGCGTCGGCCTCTCCTCGGCCACCAACCTCCGCAGGCGTTTCCTCAACACCCTGGGCACGACGCCGGGCGCCTACCGCCGCACCTTCCGCGCCGCGCCCCGCCGGCTCGACTCGCCCTAAGCGTCGCCGGACTGGGGAAGGTCGGCCCTGGCCGTCTCGTAGTCACCGGTCGGAGGCGCGTCGTCCAGGCGGTAGACGAGGTGGACCACACCGGTTCTGAACGTCTCCGAGGAGACGAGCTTCAACGGCAGCGGCGCGTCGGCGTCCTCGAACAGCCGCATCCCCTTGCGCACGGCGATCGGGTGGACGAGCAGGTGCAGCTCGTCGAGGAGGCCCGCCTCCAGAAGCCGCCGGACGACCGAGACCGAACCGCTCATCGCGATGTCCGACGTGGACGGCTCCTTCTTCAGCGCGGTCACGGCCTCGACGAGGTCGCCCCGGAGCCGTTCGGAGTTGCGCCAGGTGAAGTCGAGGTCCTGGCCGGTCACCACGATCTTGCGGGCGTCCCCGAGCTTCCTGGCGAAGTCGGCGTCCTCACCGCCGGCCTTCTCGCGGTCCGGCCACGCCCCCGCGAAGCTGTCGTAGGTCCTGCGGCCGAGCAGGAGGGTGTCGGCCGACCCCATCTGGGCGTCGACGGCCTGGCCCATCTCCTCGTTGAAGTACGGGAAATGCCAGTCCTGCGGGTCCTCGACGACTCCGTCGAGCGAGATGAACAACCCTGCGGTGATCTTCCGCATGCTGGGGCTCCTTGAACAGCGTGTCGGCCATGGTGCTCACGAATGGAGACCGGCGCCGCCACCGGAACTCATCGGCGCCGCAGGGAACGGCTGAAGAGCCGGACGTCCTCCACCAGAAGCTCCGGCACCTCCATGGCGGCGAAATGGCCGCCCCGCGCGTACTCCGACCAGTGCTCGATGGCGCCGTCCGGGTCCATGAGAGAGCGGATCGTGGTGTCCGCGGCGAAGACGGCGACCCCCACCGGCGCAGCCGGCTTCGGCGAGGGCCCGCTCTGCTGCGCCGCGAAGGCCTTCCACGCCTGCATGCCCTCGTAGACGGCGTGCGCCGAGGACGCCCCGGAGCCCGTGAACCAGTAGAGGCTCACGTTGGCGAGGAGCTGGTCCCGGTCCACCGCCGCGTCGGGGAGGCCGACCGCCGGGTCCGTCCACTCGTGGATCTTCTCCACGATCCAGGCCAGCTGGCCGACCGGCGAGTCGTTGAGGGAGTACGCCAGGGTCTGCGGGCGGGTCGACTGGAGAGCCAGGTAGCCGGTCCCCTCCTCCCTGAACCTGTTGAACTTCCGCGCCCGGTCCCGATCGGCTCCGGTGAACAGATCCGGCTCAAGGGCGGGCCCGAACGGCGGGGCCGCGCCCGTCCCCGAAAGGTGGACGCCGGCGACACGCTCCGGGGCGACCATGGGCAGCATGCCCGCCACCCCCGACCCGACGTCGGTCCCCTGGGCGACGTACCGCTCGTATCCGAGGCGGCGCATCAGCTCCGCCCACATCCGCGCGACGCCGAACAGGTTGAAGCCCGCCTCGCCGATCGGGTTGGAGAATCCGTAGCCCGGCAGCGAGGGCAGGACGACGTGGAAGGCGTCGGCGGGATCGCCGCCGTGGGAACGGGGATCGGTCAGCGGCCCGACGACCTTCATGAACTCGACCGGCGAGCTGGGCCAGCCGTGCGTGAGGACGATCGGCAGCGCATCCGGCTCCGGCGACCGCGCGTGGAAGAAGTGGACCGTCTGACCGTCGATCTCCGTCCGGAACTGCGGGATCTCGTTCAGGGCCGCCTCCTCGGCACGCCAGTCGAAACCGTCGGCCCAGTACGCGGCGAGTTCTCTCAGGTATCCGGCGGGAACGCCGCGGCTCCAGTCGTCCGGTCCCGCGGTCGCCGGCCAGCGCGTCGCGGAGACGCGGGCGCGCAGGCCCTCGATCTCGGCCGCCGGGACGTCGATGCGGAAGGGACGGATCTCGTTCGTCATGACGTGAACACTAGAGGGCAATGCGGAACAGATCGTTCCGCGATTCGCGGCATCATGGAGGAATGATGCGAACCTCGGTCCGGCTGCTCCGGCTGCTGTCCCTCCTCCAGGCCAGGCGCGACTGGACCGGGCCCGAGCTGGCGGAGCGCCTCGACGTCACCACCCGGACCGTCCGCAACGACGTCGAGCGACTGCGCGAGCTCGGATATCCGGTGGACGCGGCCCCGGGCGTCGGCGGTGGCTACAGCCTCGGCACGGCCGCCGTGCTGCCGCCTCTCCTGTTCGACGACGAGGAGGCGGTCGCGGTGGCGATCGGGCTCCGCACGGCTGCGACCGGCGCGGTCTCCGGCATCGAGGAGGCCTCGGTCCGCGCGCTCGCGAAGCTGGAGCGCCTCCTGCCGTCGCGGCTGCGCCACCGGATCGGCACGCTCGCGTCGACGACGGTCGCGCTGCCCGGCTCCGGGCCGTCCGTGGACGCGTCCGTGCTGACCATGCTCGCCGCCGCCTGCCGCGATCACGAACGCCTGCGCTTCGGCTACCGCACGCACGGCGGCGCGGAGGGGCACCGCGTGACCGAACCCCACCGCCTCGTCGCCTCCGGCCGCCGCTGGTACCTCCTGGCCTGGGACCTGGAGCGGGACGACTGGCGGACCTTCCGCGTCGACCGCATCGTCCCGCGCCCGCCCGCCGGGCCCCGGTTCACGCCTCGGGACATGCCGGACGAGGACGTCGCGGCCCGCATCTCCTCCGGCCTCGCCCAGGCGATGTGGGCCTACAGGGCGCGGGTGGTGGTGAACGCGCCGGCCGCCGAGATCGCGGCTCGGGTGCCCGCCGGCATCACCGTGGAACCCGCCGGGGACGACACCTGCGTCGTGGAGGTCGGCTCCGACGACCCGTCCATGCTCACCGTCTACCTCGGCATGCTGGACGCCGACTTCCAGATCGACGAGACCGCGAACCCCGAACTCGCCGACCGCCTGCGCATCCTCGCCGCCCGGTACACCCGCGCGACCGATGCCCGCCCGTAGACGTCCTCACGGCTCGGTCGGACTGCCCCCCCTGAAGCGATGCGTCCAAGCCCGCGCTGGCGGTGAGGGGTCAGAGCTTCTCGATGGTGGCGAAGCGGAGGACCAGGGTGCGGACGCCGTAGTCGCCGCCGAAGTCGACGCTGGCCTTCTCGCCCTTGTCGTAGACGGAGACGACGGTGCCCAGCCCGAAGGCGTCGTGGGTGACCTTGTCGCCTGGAGACAGGGACGGGACGGGGCGGTTGCCCGGCGAGCGGGTCCCCGGGCGCTCCGCCATCCGCGACATGGCGGAGCCGGACGTGGAGGACGCCTCGCGTTCCCACTCGACGAGGGATTTCGGAACCTCGCCGAGGAAACGGGACGGCGGATTGACCTGCGGCGCTCCCCACGAGCTGCGCATCGTGGCCCGGGAGACGTAGAGGCGCTGCCGGGCGCGCGTGATGCCGACGTAGGCGAGGCGGCGCTCCTCTTCGAGCTCCTTGGGGTTGCTCATGGCGCGCAGGTGCGGGAAGACGCCGTCCTCCATGCCGGTGAGGAACACGACGGGGAATTCGAGGCCCTTCGCGGTGTGCAGCGTCATCAGGGTGACGACACCGTGGTCGCTCTCCTCGGGCTGCTCTCCCGGCGGGACGGGCCCGCCCTTCGCGCCCCCGGGGATGGAGTCGGCGTCGGCGACCAGGGCGACCTGTTCCAGGAACTCGGGGAGGCGACCCTCGGCGGGCTCGCCGTCGAGGCGCTCCTCGAACTCGCGGGCGACGGCTTCGAGCTCCTGGAGGTTCTCGATGCGGGTCTCGTCCTGCGGGTCCTTGGACGCCTGGAGCTCGGCGAGGTAGCCGCTGGCCTTCAGCACCTCGGCGACCAGGTCGGCGGGGGCGAGCGACTCGGCGGCGGCGCGCAGCTCGTCCAGCAGGGCGACGAAGTCGCGGACGGCGTTGAGCGAGCGGGTCGCCATGCCGGGGACGTCCTCGGGCGTCCGGAGGGCCTGCCAGAACGAGATGCGCTCGCGGGACGCGTACGCCTCGACGCAGGCCTCGGCGCGGTCTCCGATGCCCCGCTTGGGGACGTTCAGGATGCGGCGCAGGGAGACGGTGTCCTCGGGGTTGGCGAGGCAGCGCAGGTAGGCGAGCGCGTCGCGGATCTCCTTGCGCTCGTAGAACCGGACGCCGCCGACGACCTTGTACGGCAGCCCGACCCGGATGAAGACCTCTTCGAAGACACGGGACTGCGCGTTGGTGCGGTAGAAGATGGCGACGTCGCCGGGGCGGGCCTCGCCGTCGTCGGTGAGCCGGTCGACCTCGCGGGCGACGAACGCGGCCTCGTCGTGCTCGTTGTCGGCCACATAGCCGATGATCTTGTGGCCCTCGCCCTGGTCGGACCAGAGCTTCTTGGGCTTGCGGTCGGCGTTGCGCTCGATGACGGCGTTGGCCGCGGACAGGATCGTCTGCGTGGAGCGGTAGTTCTGCTCCAGCAGGATCGTGGTCGCGTCGGTGTAGTCGCGCTCGAACTCCAGGATGTTGCGGATGGTCGCGCCGCGGAACGCGTAGATCGACTGGTCGGCGTCGCCGACGACGCACAGCTCGGCGGCCCCGACCCCCTCCACGGGCGCGGTCAGCTCGCGGACGAGCTCGTACTGCGCGTGGTTGGTGTCCTGGTACTCGTCGACCAGGACGTGCCGGAAGCGGCGCCGGTAGTGCTCGGCGGCCTCCGGGAACACCTGCAGCAGGTTGACCGTCATCATGATCAGGTCGTCGAAGTCCATGGCGCCGGCCTGCTGGAGCCGCGCCTGGTACATCTCGTAGGCCTCGGCGAGCGTCTGCTCCATGTGCGTGGACGCCCGCGCCTTGAACGTCTCGTAGTCGATCAGCTCGTTCTTCAGGTTGGAGACCTGGGCGCTGAACGACTTCGGCGGGTAGCGCTTGGGGTCGAGGTCGAGCTCGCGGCAGACGAGCGCCATCAGCCGGTTCGCGTCGGCCTGGTCGTAGATCGAGAAGCTCGTGGGGAAGCCGAGGCGCCTGGCCTCGCGGCGCAGGATCCGGACGCACGCGGAGTGGAACGTCATCACCCACATGGCCCGCGAGCGCGGCCCGACGAGGGCGTCCACCCGCTCCTTCATCTCGGCGGCGGCCTTGTTGGTGAAGGTGATCGCGAGGATCTGGCCGGGGTGCACCTCCCGCTCGCCGAGCAGGTGGGCGATGCGGTGGGTGAGCACCCGGGTCTTGCCCGAGCCGGCGCCGGCGACGATCAGCAGGGGGCTGCCGGAGTGCACGACGGCGGCGCGCTGCTGCGGGTTGAGGCCGTCAAGCAAGGGGTGAGCTTCGGTCTTCGACATCACGTGCGAGTCTACGGCGCCGCGCGGACGTTTTCGGCGCGTCCGGCCGAGCCGGGGTGTCCCGGCCCCGCTCCGCCCGCGCCCCGGACGCCCCCGCCTCCGCCCGGCCGATACCCCCGGTGACCTTGATCAGGGGCCCGGCGGCAGCATGTGGACAGATGGGGCGCCATTTGGACACGGTGGGTTGACTCGATCTCACGTCCCGGCAGACGTTGGAGATGGAGCGGACACCGGCCGGGCCCCCGGCCCGGACCCGGAGTGCAAGACCCGTATTGCATCCCCGCATGTCCGCGCACAGCGGCGCAGAGTCATCAGGGACTCGCGCACTGTCACAGGGGAGGTGGCTTTGATGACCCACCAACAGGAACTCCAGACACAGCTCGACACCGAGATCGTGGTACCCGCGCAGTGGTCGGGAAGGGCGACCCAGGCGGCGGCACCGCCGCTCGCGCGCGCCGTCCCGCGGCCGGTGCCGGTACCGGTTCCGGCGCAGCCCGGCCACAGGTTCCTGATCTACAAGCAGGACCCGTCGGTCACCGAACTGGGCGCGCGTCTGACCTTCATCCCGACCGTGGTGCTGAACGGCCCCATGGACGTGCGCGTCCAGACCGAGTTGCAGGGCGTCACCCCGGTCGCGCGCAACATCAACGGCGACTTCGTGTTCACCCCCGGAACCCCGCAGTTCGACTGCGCGCACGCGTTCGCCGTCGTCCGGGAGACGATGGCCATGTACGAGCGGCACAACGGCGGCGTTCCGATCCCGTTCGCCTGGAACGTCGGGGGCAACACCGAACGCATCACCGTGTTCCCGCACGCCGGCGAGGGCGCGAACGCGTTCTACACGCGGACGGCCAAGGCGTTGAAATTCCTGTTCTTCACGCCGAAGGGGCAGCCACCGTCGAACGTGCTGTTCACGTGCCAGTCCCTTGACATCGTCGCGCACGAGACGGGCCACGCCGTCCTGGACGGCCTCAAGCCCGGCTGGCTGGCGGCGGACGCCCCGCCGCAGACCGGCGGGCTGCACGAGTCGTTCGGCGACATCACGGCGATCTTCCTGGCCCTGGCGCAACCGGACCAGGCGGACGCCCTCGTCTCGCTCACCAAGGCGAACCTGCACGACAGGTCGTTCCTGGCGGACCTGGCCGAGCAGTTCGGCAAGGCGCTCGGCATGCCGTCCGGGCTCCGCAACGCCGACAACGACCTCAAGCTCAGCGAGGTCGGCAACGAGGTGCACGCGATCTCGCAGGTGTTCACCGGCGCGATCTACGACATCCTCGCCGACGTGTACACCTTCGAGCTGAGCCGGCAGCAGCGCACGAAGGACGCGGCGATCGTGCTGATCGAGACGGCGTCCGCGCTGTGCGGGCTCGTGTTCGACGCGATCGTCGCGTCCCCCGCGACGAACGCCCGCTACGTGGACGTGGCGAACAAGATGCTGCAGGCCTCGGCGAACCGCGGCGACCCGGCCGTCTACCGGACGTTCATCCGCAACCGGTTCGCCGTCCGGGAGATCACGACGGCGGCGACGCCGCTGCGCGACCTCATGAGCGGGCAGATGGCGATGACCGAGGCCGCGTACACCGGGGACGGGCAGGACGTCACCGAGGTCGAGGCGCACGACGAGAACTCGGCGAGCCTGCTGGCCGCCCAGGACAGGTCGCGCTGCTGCGGGACGATGCAGATGCCCGAGTACCAGGCCGTCCCCGCGGAGAAGCTGGCCCAGGGCGGGTCGCTGGAGGACGACGACATCCTCCGCGCCCAGCTGGACGAGCTGCGCAGCGCGTTCGGCAAGTAGCACCCGTTCGGCAAGTGACACCGTTCGGCAAGTGACACCGTTCGGGAGGTGGCGACCCGCGGCGAGCGGGTAACGAGCAGGGAGCAGGCGAGTCGACGGGGAGGTGCGCGGGCATGCGCGTGACGATCGAGAGCACCGGCGGTTTCAGCGGCCACAGCACGGTCGTCGCGCGGTACGACACCGCGGCCCTCCCCGCCGGGCAGGCGGGACGCGTCCGCGAGGCGGTGGACGCGCTCGCCGCCGCGCACGCCCGCGGCGAGCCCGGCGAGATCGGCGCCGACCTGCCCGCGTACCGGATCACGGTGTCCGGGGACGGGGCGGAGGAGTACGGGGCGGCCGGCGAGCCGCGCGTCTACGAGATACGCGGCGACCCGACCGCGGGGGTCGCGTCCGTCCTGGGCACCCTCCTCGAAGGCCCCGACGCCACCCCCTGACCGCACCCCGGGGATCAGCTCGTCTTGCGGTGGTCGCGGGCGGATTCGGCCGCGGCGTGGACGGCGGCGAGGTCCGCGCCGGTCGCCGCCATGGACGCGGCGGCGACCGCGCCCTCGACCAGCGGGGCGTCCGCGAGCACCACGTCGTCTCCTTCGGCGTCCTCGATGAGCATCTTGGCGGTCAGCACGGAGCTGCCGAGGTCGGCGAGCAGCACGACCCCGTCGCCGCCGTCCGCCGCGGCCACCGCCTGCTCGACGAGGTCGATGCTCGTCCCGAGGCGGCCCTCGGAGTCGCCGCCGGCGGGTTCGACGACGGCCTTGCCGACGCCCATCGCGCGGGCGACCTCGGCGACGCCTTCGGCGAGCGTCCGGCTGTGGGAGATGATGACGATCCCGACCATGTCACCCCTCCCCCGCGGTGTCGGCGAGGGCTTCGAGCAGCAGGGCGGTGGACGAGGCGCCGGGGTCCATGTGCCCCTCGCTGCGCTCGCCCAGGTAGCTCGCCCGGCCCTTGCGCGCCCGCATCGGAACGGTGCCGTCGGCGCCCTTCGAAGCCGCCTCGGCGGCGGCGCGCGCGCATCCGGCGAGGTCGGAGCCGCCCGCCAGGGCCGCCTCGTACGCCGCGACGGCCGGAGCCAGCGCGTCGACCATCGTCTTGTCGCCCTCGGCGGCCTTCCCGAGATCCTGGACGCCCTCAAGGGCGGCCCTGAGCGCGGCGCCGAGCGCGGCGGCGTCCACGCCGGCGGCGTCGCCGAAGGACTTGCCCGCTCTGCGCAGCACCGTCCCGTAGAGGGGGCCGGACGCGCCGCCGGTCTTCGACACGATGGCCCGGCCGGCGGCGATCAGCACCTTGCCCGGCGGGACGTCCTCGGGGAGCGCCTCCACGGCCGCGCGGAAACCCCGGTCGAGGTTGAGGCCGTGGTCGCCGTCGCCGATCGCCGCGTCCAGCCGGGTCAGCCGCTCGGCGTCGGCGGACACCCGCCCGGCCGTCCTCCTGATCCAGGCCGCGAAGTCCCCCGCGTCCATCGAACCGGTACCCGTCGAACCGGTGTCCGTCGAACCCGCGCTCATCGGCCCCACCGCAGCCCCGGCGTCTCGACGGGCGCGTCCCACAGGCGGGTCAGCTCGGGCGTCACCCGGCACACGCTGATCATGCAGCCCGCCATCTCCAGGCTGGTCACGTACGGCCCGACCAGGCTGCGGACGACGGTCGCGCCGTGCCCCTCCAGCCACCGCGCCGCCGCCGCGTAGGCGACGTACTGCTCGATCAGCGGGGTGCCGCCCATGCCGTTGACCAGCACGAGCACCTCCGAACCCGACAGTGGCATGTCCGCGTCGATCGCGCTGAGCGCGGCGTCCACGATCTGCTCGGCGGTGCCGACCCGGACGCGTTCGCGGCCGGGCTCGCCGTGGATGCCGATGCCGAGCTCCATCTCGTCCTCGCCCAGCTCGAACGTCGGCGTCCCCGCCGCCGGGACCGTGCAGGACGACAGCGCCACGCCGAACGAGCGGCTGCGCTCGTTCACCTCCCGGGCCGCGGCCGCCACGTCCGCGAGGGGCGCGCCCTCCTCGGCGAGCGCCCCGGCGATCTTCTCGGCGAACAGCGTGGCGCCGGTGCCGCGCCGCCCGGCGGTGAACGTGCTGTCCTCCACCGCGACGTCGTCGTCGACGACGACGGACACGACCTCGATGTCCTCGTCCTCGGCGAGCTCGGCGGCCATCTGGAAGTTCATGACGTCGCCGGTGTAGTTCTTCACCAGGTGCAGGACACCGGCTCCGCCGTCCACCGCCATCGTCGCGGCGATGATCTGGTCGGGGACGGGCGAGGTGAAGACCTCGCCGCAGCAGGCCGCGTCCAGCATCCCGTGGCCGACGAATCCGGCGTGCAGCGGCTCGTGGCCGGATCCGCCGCCCGAGACCAGGGCGACCTTGCCGGTACGGGGGGCGTCCCCCCGTATGACGGTCCCGTTCGCGGGGTCGACCTTCAGCGACGGGTGCGCGGCGGCCATTCCGCGCAGGGCGTCGGACACCACGTCCGCCGGGGCGTTGATGAGTTTGCGCATGTCTCAGCTCTACCCCGGCGAGGAGCCCCGTCCCAGGCCCAATCGCCGATCATGAGATTCCGGGGGGTGCCCGGACGGTCCGCGTGCGCGTAGGTTGCCTCCGTGACGAAGCCACCGAAGATCCTCTACGACTGCGACACCGGCATCGACGACGCGATGACGCTGCTCTACCTGGCCTCGCTGGTCCAGGCGGGCGAGGCCGAGCTGGCGGCGGTCGGCACCGTCCACGGCAACATCGACCCGATGACCGGGGCGCTGAACACGCTGCGCGTCCTGGAGGCCGCGGGCGGCCCGGTGGTGCCGGTCGCGGTCGGCGCCGCCCGCCCGATGGCGCAGGACGTGCACTACGCGGTGGACTGGCACGGCACCGACGGTCTCGGCGACACCCGTCTCCCCGAGCCCGCGGGACGCCCGACCGCCGAGCCCGCCGCCGCGCAGATCGTCCGGCTGGCCCGCGCGACGCCCGGCGAGCTGACCCTGCTCGCGACCGGCCCGCTGACCAACCTCGGCGCGGCGCTGCTGCTGGACGGCGAGCTGCCGTCGCTGATCCGCGAGGTCGTGGTGATGGGCGGCGCGTTCGACCACCCCGGCAACATCACCACGCACGCCGAGGCGAACATCTGGCACGACCCCGAGGCCGCCGACCTGGTGTTCGCGGCGGACTGGCCGATCGTCCTGGTGCCGCTGGACGCCACCCACCCGACCGCCGTCCACGACGACTGGCTGGACCGGCTGGCCGCGCACGGCACCCCGGTCTCCCGGTTCGCCGCGGACATCCTGGAGTTCTACGCGGACGCCTACACGCCCACCCTGAAGCGCCGGGGCGCCGTCATCCACGACGCCCTCGCCGCGATGCTGATCGTCGACCCGGAGCTCGGAAAGTACGCCCATCGTCCGGTACGGGTGGAGCTGCGGGGCGAGCTGACGCGGGGCACGACCGTGTGGGACGCCCGCTCGCTGCCCGCCGACGACGCCCGCCGTCCGGTGAAGGTGGCCGTGAGCAGCAACGTGGCGAAGTTCCAGGAGCGCCTGCTGTCGGCCCTCATGGCGTTCTGAGCAGGGCGTACGTCCCGCCGGCCTTCCGGTGCCGACGCGCGGGCCACCCGGCGCACCCGGAACGTTCGCTGAAAGCAGCGATATCCGGGTATGCCGGAACCGTTGGCCGACCTTATTGTTGAAGATGTGACCAACGTTCTGGACGACAGCGAGCTGCAGCGGATCCTCGCCGTGATGGCGCACCCCGACGACGTCGACTTCGGCGCGGCGGGGACGGTCGCGGGCTGGACGGACCGCGGCATCGAGGTCGTCTACCTCATGGTCACCGACGGCGACGCGGGCGGCTTCGACGACGGCGTCACCCGCGAGGAGATGGCCGCGCTGCGCCGCGAGGAGCAGCGCGCGGCGGCCAAGTGCGTCGGGGTGAGCGACGTCCGGTTCCTCGGCTACCCGGACGGGCGGGTCGAGGTGAGCTTCGACCTGCGCCGCGACATCTCCCGCGTGATCCGGCAGGTGCGCCCGGACCGGGTGCTGATGCCGAGCCCGGAGCGCAACTACGAGCGGATCTACCCGAGCCACCCCGACCACCGCGCGGTCGGGGCGGCCGCGCTCGACGCCGTCTACCCCGACGCCCGCAACCCCTACGCGTTCCCGGAGCTGCTCTCCGACGAGGGGCTGGAGGCGTGGACGGCGCGCGAGGTGTGGCTGTCCGGCGGCCCCGTCGCCGACCACTACGTGGACATCACCGACCAGTTCGACCGGAAGGTGAACGCGCTGCGGGCGCACGCCAGCCAGACCGGGCACATGGGGGACGGCCTGCCGGAGATGCTGCGCGGCTGGCTCGGAAGCAACGCCGCCGCCGCGGGGCTGCCCGAAGGACACCTTGCCGAGTCGTTCCAGGTCATCGACACCGCCTGAGCCTCGACCCGCGCGAAGGCCCGCCGCGCCGGGCAATGCGGCGCCCTCCCAAAGGCTCACCGAAGCGGTCAGGCCGCTCAAGTCTCGGTCACTTAGCAAATACAACCTCTTACAAGCCGTAATCAGCCTCCGAGCGGGCATGTACCCCTTGTGACAGAACTCGGGGGGTCGTCATGCCGCGTGAGATCGAGGCCACCGCCACATCCGCCGCCGCGCCTGAGGTGATCTTCAAGCACCTGTGCGTGCCTGAGGCCTGGGACGAGTGGGGCGGTTTCTGGACCAGGGTGCGGCGGGAGTCCGCCGGTCAGGAGCACCCGAACGGGCTCGGCGCCGTCCGGTACGTCCGGTCGTGGCGCGAGGAGGTCGTGGCCTGGGATCCGCCGCGGCACTACGGGTACATCGCGCTGGCCGGCCATCCTGAGCGGCGCCTTCGCGCGGACATCACGCTGGAGCCGCACTTCGCGGGCACGCTGATCCGCTGGCGCGGCGAGGTGGACGGCTTCCCTGGCACCGGTCCGCTCACGAGCGCCGTCCTGCGCCGCCGTCTCGACGCCTACGCGCACCGCGTGGCGCGGCACTCCGAGCGCTGCGAGCCGGGCTGCCCGGCCCGCCTGCCGGGCGCCCTCTAGGCGGTGTTTTCGAAGTCCCGGCCCACGTAGCTCGCCTAGCGGCTGTGTTTCCACGTCCCGGCCCACTTCGCTCGCCTAGCGGCTCGCTACGTGACCAGGCCTGGGCGAACGCGGCATCGCTTCGCGATCTGCCCGGTTCCGCTCGCCTCCGGCTTCGCTCCACCGGGCAGGTCACGCGTTCGCGTGCGTGGCCAAGGCCGCTTCGAGACGGGCTCTAGTGCCCCGCCCGTACCTGGGCATCCACGCCGCCCAGGGGGACGCGTACGCCCACAAGGCAGTGCACATGCACGACCAACGGGTCATGCACGGCCAGTAGGTCACGCGGGGCCTTCGGCTCATCGGACGCCCGCCCGGTGGTGAACGCCGGCCGGGTGGTGGGCGACGGCCTGCATGACCCGGGTGGCCATTGTGCTGTTTTAGGCGCTTTATGTCGATTTGGACGTTGGTTTCGGTCGCATGACATTCGGGGGAATCGATGCGGCGTCATCTCATCGTGCTCGCTCTCGTGGCGGGCACCGGGGCGGGTTCGGCCGCCTACTGGTTCAAGGCGGACGGGGAGCCGCGCGCGGGCGTGGTCGTCGCGAGAGCCGGAGAGTCCGCGGCGGCGGGGCGGGAGGTGTCCACGGTCCGGCTGGCGCTCCGCCCGTTCGACTCCGGGGCGCTGCGCCGCTCCGTGCGCACCTATCTCGGGAAACGTCCGGGGAGGGCGGGGGTGATGGTGACGGACCTGCGGACGGGGAGGTCGTTCGGCGAGAACGCGGACGGCCGGTTCGTCACCGCCAGCATCATGAAGGTCGACATCCTGGCGAGCCTCCTTCTGCAGCGGCAGCGCGACGGCCGGGGGCTGACCGGCGCGGAGCGGGCGCTGGCCGGGACGATGATCCGGGAAAGCGACAACGCGGCGGCGAGCGCCCTGTACTCCAGGGCCGGGTACGGCCCCGGTGTCGCCGAGGCGAACAGGGCCTTCGGGTTGAGGCACACCAAGCCGTTCCCCACCTCGTGGGGGTCGTCCCTCACGAGCCCGAGCGACCAGGTGCGCCTGCTGACGAACCTGGTGTCGGACGGCGGCCCGTTGAAGGCGCGCGGCCGCCGGTACGTCCTCGGCCTGATGGGTTCCGTGCTGGACGAGCAGGCGTGGGGCGTCAGCGCGGCGGCGCGTCCGGGAGAGAGGGTGGCGCTGAAGAACGGGTGGGTGCCGCTCCGCTTCCAGGGGCACGGCTGGTCGATCAACAGCATCGGCCGCGTCAGCGGGCACGACCACGACTTCCTCATCGCGGTGTGCAGCGCAGGCAACCCGACGATGGAGACCGGGGTGTCCACCGTCGAACACGTCGCCGACATGGTCGTCGACGGATTGCGCGCGTGACGGCCGCGAGCGGGTTCGGGAAGGGCGCCTGGAGAGGGCCTCTGGCTCGGAGAAACCGGTGCGCGAAGAGGCGGGCGCAAGAAATCGGGAGGACCGGGGAGCCGTGGCTCCGGACCGGGCGGCGGGCCGGCCGCCCAGCGTACGCCGGGAACGTCAGCGGTGCAGGGGCCGGGTGAGCTTCTTGCCGTCGGCGGCGGCCACGGCGACGCAGGTCACGACGCGGTCGCCGGACTTCCACGAGTCGGCCGTCGGGTAGTAGTAGGAGTTCGCGATGCCCCGCGCGGCCGGGTCGCGGTTGATCCGGGCCTGCGTGCGGAGCTTGCAGCCGTTCGAGGCGAGCTGCTGGAGCCGCGCCTCGGGCGGTATCACGAACCCCTTCAGCCGGAAGACGGCCGTCACCTCGCCGTCGTGCGGCCCCGCACAGGGGACGATCTTGACGCTCTCCACCTCGACCGGCTCCTCGGTCGCGGTGCTGGTGGCGCCCGAGTTGTCGTTGATGCAGTCACCGACCTTCATCTTCTTGGCGTCCACCTCCTTGGGCTTGGTCTGGGTGACCTTGGGGGTCGCCCCGGCGCCGCCGGACGAGCCGTCACCGCTCAGCGCGAAGGCGGCGATGCCGCCCACGATCCACAGGCAGGACAGCACGATCCCGGCGATCGCGAGGCCGCGGCCCTTGCCGCCCTTCTTGGAGATCTGGCTGAGGGCGACGGCTCCGAGGACGAGGCCGACGACACCGAGGCATCCGAGGAGGCCGGTCACGAACGCGGCGATCGCCAGCCCGTTGGTCTTCTCGGCGCCGGATCCGTACGGGGAGCCGGGACCGTGGTCGCCCGGCATCGGCGGGGGCGGGGGCGGATAGGGGGCCTGGGGGCCCGGCTGCCCGGGCCCGGGTGGGGGATAGGTCATGACGAGCGACTGTTCCACACCGGAGGGCGGCCGTGATCATGAGGCACGGCCACCGCGGATTACGATTCGCTCACGACTGTAGTGAAAACGTTTACTCCAGGCCCCGCCAGGGAAAGAAGATCGCTCGCTAGACGAGGCGGCGGGCGGCGGCCCAGCGCGACAGCTCGTGCCGGTTCGACAGCTGGAGTTTCCGCAGGACGCTGCTCACGTGCGTCTCCACCGTCTTCACCGAGATGAACAGCTCCTTGGCGATCTCCTTGTAGGCGTAGCCGCGCGCGATCAGCCGCAGCACGTCGCGCTCCCGCTGGGTGATCTGGTCCAGCTCCGGGTCGACCGCCGGGGCGTCCGTGGCGGCGAACGCGTCCAGGACGAACCCGGCGAGGCGCGGCGAGAACACCGCGTCCCCGTCGGCGACCCGGCCGATCGCGTCCGTCAGCTCGGGCCCGGAGATCGTCTTGGTGACGTAGCCGCGCGCCCCGCCCCGGACCACGCCGATCACGTCCTCCGCCGCGTCCGACACCGACAGCGCGAGGAACTTGGACGAGACGGCGCCGTGCAGCCGCCGCAGCACCTCGATCCCGCCGCCGCCGGGCAGGTGGACGTCCAGCAGCACCACGTCCGGCGCCGTCCCGCGGATCACCGCGACCGCCTCGTCGACGTCGCCGGCCTCCCCGACGATCTCGACGCCGCCGCCCAGCTCCGCCTTCACGCCGGTCCGGAACATCTGGTGGTCGTCGACCAGCACGACCCTCTTCAACGCCTCGCTCATGTCAACGTCCCGCCCATGTCCCGCCCCCCGGGTCGTCCCCCGGGAAGCCGCGCTACGACTTCTTGATCTCCAGGCGGACTTCGGTGCCCTCGCCCGGCGCGGTGCGGACGGTGGCCTTGCCGCCGTTGCGCTCCATACGTCCGATGATGGACCCTCGCACGCCCATCCGGTCCTCCGGGACCTGGTCGAGAACGAATCCCTTGCCCCGGTCGCGGACGAAGATCGCGATCTCGTCGCCCTCCACCTCCGCGTACACCGACACCGACGGCGCCTCGGCGTACTTGGCGGCGTTCACCATCGCCTCCCGCGCGGCCTGCAGCGCGGAGCCGAGCCGCTCGTCCAGCGCCGTGTCGCCCACGCAGACGACCTCGATCGGGACGTTGTGGTCGTCCTCGACCTCGCCGGCCGCCTCCCTGATCGCGGCGGCGAACGTCTGGTCGGGATCGGCGCGCGGCTGGTAGAGCCAGGACCGCAGCGTCCGCTCCTGGGAGCGGGCGAGCCGCTGCACCTCGCGGGTGTCGTGCGCGTTCCGCTGGATGAGGGTCAGCGTGTGCAGCACCGAGTCGTGGATGTGCGCGGCCAGCTCGGCGCGCTCCTGGGACCGGATGCGCTCGTGCCGCTCGGCGTCGAGGTCCTGCCAGAGCCGCACGACCCACGGCGTCACGATCACCGCGACGCCGGTGAGGATGATCAGCATGGCGATCACGACGGAGCGCGCCTGGTCGGCCTCCACCTTCTGCGCCACGAAACCGCCGATGCCGCCGACGACGAGGAGCAGGCCGAGCAGGCTGCGCAGCCACCGCTCGCGCAGCGGCAGCGTCCAGCGCTGCCGCTGGTCACGGTCGGCCTGCTGCCACAGGATCGCGGCGCCGACGCCGCCGACGACGAACGGCCACAGCGCCCACCGGACGACCCCCGCCGCGCCCCACGGCAGTGTCGCGAGCCCGAACGCGACGGTCGCGTAGGCGAGAAGCTGGCCCCAGTCCCGGCCGCGCCGCCGCCCGGCCTTCTCGGCCGGGGTCCTCTCCCGGGCGGGGACGAGGATCCAGAACGCGGCATAGGCGGCGACGCCGAGCCCGCTCGCCATCGTGAGCAGGACGCATGCGCCTCGCACGAGGAACACGTCCACGCCGAGGTGCACGGCGAGGCCCCGGCACACCCCGGCGACCAGCCGCCCCTCGGCGGCCCGTTCCAGCCGGGCGGGCCCGAGGGACGTCGCGCCCACCGGTCCCGGTGGCGGCGCGGCCCGTCCCGCCGTCTCCTGGCTCACCGCCGCCCTTCCCTAGGTTCTCCCACGTCATCGATCGTCACACGCCCGGACATGATTCGCATCAGGGACCCACCCCGGACCGGTCTCAGGGTCGGAATCAGGGACGTCCCCTATACCGCGCGCCACGCGCGACAGGCGACCATGGCTGGCATGGGCGAGAAAGAGGACCGGAACGAGGACCTGCGCGGGAGCACCGGCGACGGGCCCGCCGCCGGCGAGCACGACCTCGGCGGGCACGGCCCCGGCGAGCGGGCGGCGGGCGGCTACCGGCGGCTCGCGCGGGATTCCGAGCGGAAGGTGCTCGCCGGCGTGTGCACGGGCCTCGCCCGCTACACCGGCATCGACCCGGTCGTGTTCCGCGTCGGGTTCGCGGTCCTCGCCCTCGCGCACGGGCAGGGGATCTTCCTCTACATCGTGGCGGCGCTGCTGATGCCGGCGAGCCCGGGAGAGTCCTCGCTCGCCGAGCAGTGGCTCAAGCGGTGGTTCGACGGGCAGGCCGTCCTGACGATCCTCGGCGCGCTGCTGTGCGTGGGCGTCGCGTTCAGCCTGTTCGGCGGGGTCCCCACCGACGCCGTCGCGCCGCTGGTGGTGTTCGGTCTGGTGCTGGCGGTCGCGCACTCGCGGGGCGTGGACCTCGTGTCCGTGGCGCGGACCGTCCCCGAACGGATCACCGGGCACGCCCCGGAGCCCGCCGCGACGTGGACGTCGGCGGAGACCGCGTCCACCGCGGGCGTCTCCCTCGGCAAGGACGCGCGCGCCGGCGGGCCCCTCGACGACGGCGGCCCGTCCCGGCCGGGGGCGGGCGGGCTGCCCGAAGGCATGATCGATCTCGCCGCGTACTCGGCCGCCTGGACGGACGCGCCCGGCGCCGCGGCGCCCTCGGGCACCGCGTCCGCGGCGCCCGCCCGGGAGGGGTGCGGCGGCGGGACGTCGCCGGTGGCGGCGATCACGCTGCTCGCGGCCATGGGCGCCGGCGCGGCGCTGATCCCGGTGGCCCGGTCCTACCCCGCCCCGGACTCCTGGCTGATCGTCATGGCGCCCGCGCTCGCCGTCCTCGGGCTCGGCCTCGTCGTCGGCGGCTGGTTCCGGACGCGCGGCCTCGCGGCGGCCGGGACCCTGCTCACCCTCGCCATGCTGACCACCGCGGTCGCGGGCGACGTCCCGCGCAACGCCGAGTACGGGGAGATCGACTGGCGGCCCACCGACACCTCGCAGATCGGCCGGGTGTTCAAGGTGGGCGTCGGCCAGGGCGACCTCGACCTCACCGCCCTGCCGATCGCGGCCGGACAGCGGGTCACGATCAACGCCGAGGTCGGCGTCGGGGGGCTGCAGGTCACGGTGCCGCCCACCGCCCGCGTGCTGGTGGACGCGCGGATCGGGCTCGGCGACGTGCGCGTCGACCACCGGACGACGAGCGGGCCCGCCGCCAGGGTCGTGCGGACCCTGGAGCCGGAGGGCGCGGCCGCCGCGAACCCGCCGGTGATCGTCCTGCGGATCCGCGGGAAGCTCGGAGACGTGGACGTGCACCGTGTCTGAGCGTGGGCAGGCCCGTGGGACGGAACGCGACGAGACGGTTCGAGCGAGTGAGGGCGGGCGGGAAGATGGCCGGTAAGAAGGCGGCGGGCGAGAAGCGGTTCCGGTTCGATCCGGCGGGGCCCGTGACGGGGCTGTTCTTCCTCCTCCTGGCCGGCCTGTTCCTCGCCGACGGCCTGACGGACGGGGACGTCCTGCCCGTCGCGGCGATGGTCCCGGTCGTGCTGATCGGTCTCGGGCTCGTCGGGACCGTCCGGGTCCTGACCCGCTCGCGACGCCGCAACCTGCGCTGACGCAGCGGTCCCCGCGGGCCCGCTGTGACCCGCGCCGCACGGCCCGGGGCTTCCCTCCGCGCGGGGAACGCCAAGTAATGTGACCTCGACGGCAGGTGACGGATCGAGGGCCGATGGCGGGGAAGACCGGGACACCGGAGACGGGGTGCGCGGACGCGCTGCCCGGCTCGCGGTCCGCGCTCGACCCGAACCGCGCCATCAAACCGGGCCGGCACGGGCTCTCCCCGGAGACCGTCGCCGGGATCCAGCGCGAGCGGCTGATCGACGCGTTCGTCCAGGTCGTCTCGGAGCGGGGCTTCGCGCACACGACGATCAGCGGGGTCACCGAGGGCGCGGGCGTCACGAAGAAGACGTTCTACGCGCACTTCTCCGACCTGGACGAATGCTTCCTCGCCGCCTACCAGCGCGGCATGGACATCCTGCTCCGCCGTATGACGGAGGCCTACGAGGCCGCGCCGTCCTGGCCGGACGGGATCCACGCGGGGCTGCGCACGCTGCTGGCCGCCCTCGCTCGGGAACCGCGGTTCGCGCGGGCGTCGCTGGTGGAGGTGAACGCGGCCGGGCAGCAGGTCAGGCAGGCGCGCATCGACAACCTCCTGCGGTTCCGCGTCTTCTTCGCCGACCCGTCCCTGCCGCCCGTCCCGGTCTCGGTGGTGGACGCGATCGTGGGCGGGATCTACAGCGCGATCCACGTCCAGATGGAGACGGGCGAGGCGGAGGAGCTGCCGTCGCTGCTGCCGTCCCTCACCTATTTCGCGCTGCTCCCCCTCGTCGGCCGCGAGGCCGCCTCCCCCTACCTGGCCGGCGACCCCGGCTGACCGGATGCGGCCGGTCGGCGCCGTCTCCCTTGACGTGAAAAACGCACGGGTTTCTATTGGTGTGGATCTTGCGTGGGTCGTCCGGGCCGCCCCGTCCGTCCCGCGCCGACCCCCGGTGCGCGCGCGGCGGGCCTAATCCCCCGGGGCCCGCCGCGCGCTCTCTTTCCCTGGAGGAACCATGCGGCCGGCCGTGCCCGCCCTGCGCCCGTCCCTCACCGCGCCGCACCTGCCGCTTGCCGTGCTGCTCGCCGCCTCGCTGGCCGGCTGCAGCGGTTCGGGCGAGCCCGGGTCCGAGCCGTCGCCGTCCGCGCCGGCGGCGCGGACGGCGCCGCCGGTGCTGAACGGGGTGCGGCCCGGCGCGGAGAAGAAGTCCCAGCTGGACGGCACATGGACGGCGGGCTCCGGCTCGCGGCGCGTGGCCCTCTTCCTCTACCGGGGCGCCGCCGCCCTGAACGCTCCGGGGTTCTGCACCGGCACCGTGGACGCGCAGGGCCGGATCAAGCTGAGCTGCGCGAACGGCTCCCGCGACCGGACCGACGGACGGGCCGCCCTGCGCTCGGGGAAGCTGGTGGTCACGTGGACGGGAGGTCCCAAGGACGTCCTTCGGCGGCGTGCAGGCTGACCGCGAAGGCCGGACCCGGGTTCGTCAGCGCGTGCGTCCCGTCGCGGGGGCCGCCCTGCGGGAGGGCGGGCGCGCCGCCGTGCACCCGGACCCGGTTGGCCCGCAGCGGACGCTCGGTGACGCCGCGCGAGGTGATCACCACCTCCGCCAGCTCGCCCGCGATCAGGGTGCTGACCTGGGCGCGGATGGTCCCGCCGTGGCCGGGCGGCCAGGTGGTCAGCCAGGTCGGGCCGCCCAGCGGGACGTGCACCGGCCCGGTGGCGTCGAACCGGACGAGCCGCCACCACTCGGCGGGGCGTCCGGCGAGGTCGCCGACCCGGGCGGCGAGCTGCCCGACGGTCGCGGGACGGGCGGCGGCCGCGCGGCCGTGCGGGTCGTCCTGGCCGCGCATGGTGAGATCGGGAACCACGGAGAGGTCCACGGGAAGTCCTTCGTACGTGTGCCGGCTGGAAGGGGATCGTCAGCGAGAGCGGCGATCGCCCGATACGGGGATCAGCGACAACACGAAGGACACAGCGCGCTGGCCACGCGGCCCAGGGCCACGGGGCAGTCGGTCTGCGCGCGGTTCGTCACGCACACAAGGAGACACTCGGTAACCGAACCTTGTCAAGCCGATCACCCAGAGTCGACCGGAATCCCCCCGGCGGGGATGCGGCCACCCCCGGCGGGCCCTCGCCCCGCGCGGCGGGCTCAGCGGCTGAGGAACACGTAGACGACCCAGGTGAGCACCAGGGTCACGAGCAATGACCCCAGGCAACCCAGCCGGGAAGAGGCGAAGAAGAACATAGGCGGCCCCTACCCCGGAAACGGCAGAAATCCCCTGCTCAGAGCGCCATGGGCCGCCCCCGGGAACCCCCTTTTCCCCTGACCCGCTCCGCGCTCTCGCCCCCCGACTTGGAACGTTTCCGACAGGCATCGGGAGGCGCCACGGCCTCCCCCGCCGGGGGATCGGGCGCCGGAGGCACGCCTCGGCCGATCGGCCGTCTCCGCTGGTGAACGGCAGAAAACCAGCAAACAAGTGTTTTAGCGCAAAATCCGGAGAAAGTGGGGTTGTTCCCATTACGGTCGGCCCGGAGCCGCGCACGGAACGGCAGGAGGCTCCCGACCGATCGGACAGTCCGACGCTGCGGAGAAGCAACGTGACCCCCCAGACCGAAACAGACATCGCGGAAGCGGATCACATGGACGAGGTGGACGTGAACCCCGGCGTCCACCGGGCCACCGAACCCGACGAGGAGCAGGTCCTGCGGGAGCTGTACGGCGAGCCCGGCACCGACGGGATCTTCCGCGGGCAGGGCGAGACCCTCCTGGACGGCACCGAGCAGGACGGCACCGGGCAGGAGGGCCCGGCATGAGCGCCGCGGGGATGATCGCCGAGGCCCGCAAGTCGCTCGGAATGGCGGGGCGCCCGAACACCATCACCCGGGAGTACGCCTCCAGGCACGGAGACGAGTTCCTCAGCGCGTCCTGGTGCGACATGGCCATCACCTACTGGGCGCGGCACAGCGGCAACGCGAGCGCCGTCCTGCCAGGCGGGGACCGCGCCTACACCGTGTGGCACGCGCAGGACTTCCAGAAGGCCGGACGCTGGCACAGCGGGACGACCGCGAGCGTCAACGCCGCGAAGCCCGGCGACATCGTGTTCTTCGACTGGGGCGCCACCAACAGCATCGGCGCGATCGACCACGTCGGCGTCGTCGAGAAGGTCCTCGGCGGCGGGCGGCTGCAGACGATCGAGGGCAACACGAGCGACTCGGTCAGGCGCCGCGTGAGGAACTCCAGTGTCATCGCTGGTTACGGACGGCCCGCCTACGGCGGGGGCAACTGGACGGAGGACATGGTGAAGAAGCTGCCCGAGCTGAACAAGGGCGACTCCGGGGAGCACGTGGAGACCCTGCAGGGACTGCTCCTGGCGCGCAGCCACCCCGAGGTGAGCATGACCGGGAAGTTCGACGACACGACCGAGACGGCCGTGAAGGCCATGCAGCGGTGGGGCGGCGTCGACGACGACGGGATCGTCGGGCCGAAGACCTGGCCGGTTCTGCTCCGCGTGCACTAGCGGCCATCAGTCCCCCAGACGTCGGTAAATAAGCGACTCTGAGGACTAGTACGGCATTCAACCCCGGCATAGGTTCGGAGGGTCGCCTTCCACGGAGGTGGCCCCGATGACGTGGCCGGATCAGCGCGCTCCTCCCAGGGACGCCTCGCACAGTCCACCCGAGACGTCCCTGGGAGAAACCGCATGCCACGTATCCGTGTGGAGGTCGACGGAGCGACGTACGAAGACGACGTCGAGCCGCGCCTCCTTCTCGTCCACTATCTGCGCGAACGGCTGGGAAAGGTCGGGACCCCGGTCGGGTGCGACACCAGCAACTGCGGAGCCTGCACCGTCCTGATGGACGGGATGAGCGTGAAGAGCTGCTCCGTGCTCGCCGTCCAGGCTGACGGCCTAGACGTGACGACCGTCGAGGGGCTCGGCGTCGACGGCGACACGCACCCGATGCAGCGGGCCTTCCACGAGGAGCACGCGCTGCAGTGCGGTTACTGCACACCCGGCATGATCATGGCGTCGCTCGACCTGCTGAGGGAGAACCCCGACCCGTCCGAGGACGAGGTCCGGGAGGGGCTGGAAGGGAACCTGTGCAGGTGCACCGGTTACCAGAACATCGTCAAGGCCGTGCGGCGGGCGGCGAGCGACATGCGCGAGCCCGGTCGCCAGGAGGTGACGCCGTGACCGTGCAGGAGGTAGGAACCCCGCGCAAGCGGTCGGAGGACGCGCGGCTCATCACGGGCCGGACGCGGTGGACCGACAACATGACGCCGGCGGGGACGCTGCACGTGGCGTTCCTGCGCAGCCCGTTCGCGCACGCCCGGATCACCGGCGTCGACACGGCGCCGGCGAAGGAGCGTCCCGGAGTCGTCGCCGTGTTCAGCGGCCAGGACTTCGCCGCGGAACAGGGTTCGCTGCCCTGCGCGTGGGTCGTGACCGAGGACATGAAGCATCCGGCCCATCCGCCCATGGCGGTGGACGAGGTCCGCTACGTCGGCGAGCCCGTCGCATGCGTCGTGGCCCGCGACAAGGCCGCGGCCATCGACGCCTTGGAAGAGATTGACGTCGACTACGAGCCGCTGTCCGCCGTGGTGGACATGGAGGCGGCCATAGCCGACGGCGCCGATCTGGTGCACGAGGACCTCGGCACGAACAAGTCCTACACGTGGGTGTTCGAGAACGGGGATCTCGACGCCGCGATGCGGGACGCGCCGGTCGTGCTGGAGCGCCGCTACGTCCAGCAGAGGCTCATCCCGACGGCCATGGAGCCCCGGTCGGTGCTGTGCGTCCCCGAGGGGGACGAGTTCACGCTGTACTCGGCCACGCAGATCCCGCACATCCTGCGGTTGATGCTGGCCACGGTCACCGAGATCCCCGAGCACCGGATCCGGGTCGTCGCCCCGGACGTCGGCGGCGGGTTCGGCTCCAAGCTCCAGGTGTACGGGGAGGAGGTGCTCGCGCTGCTGCTCGCCCGCAGGCTCGGCCGTCCGGTCAAGTGGACGGAGACCCGCAGCGAGGGCAACATGACCGTCCACCACGGCCGCGACCAGATCCAGCGGCTCACGCTCGCCGCCGAGCGCGACGGCCGGATCCGCGGCCTGAAGGTCGAACTGCTGGCCGACATGGGCGCGTACCTGATGCTGGTCACTCCCGGCATCCCGCTGCTGGGCGCGTTCATGTTCAACGGCATCTACAAGATGGACGCGCTGTCGTTCACCTGCACGGGGGTCTTCACCACCAAGACGCCCACGGACGCCTACCGGGGCGCGGGCCGCCCAGAGGCCACCTACGCCATCGAGCGGATGATGGACGAGCTGGCCGACGAGCTGGGTGTCGACCCCATCGAGGTACGGCGCCGCAACTGGATCGCGCACGATGAGTTCCCGTACGAGACGATCGCTGGCCTCACCTACGACACCGGCAACTACGAGGCGGCGACCGACAAGGCGCTGGAGCTTTTCCAGTACGACAAGCTCCGCGCGGAGCAGGCGGACCGGCGGGAACGGCGCGATCCCGTGCAGCTGGGCATCGGGGTGTCCACGTTCACGGAGATGTGCGGTCTCGCCCCGTCAAGGGTCCTCGGGTCGCTGTCGTACGGGGCCGGCGGCTGGGAGCACGCGTCGGTGCGGGTGCTGCCGTCCGGCAAGGTCGAGGTGGTCACCGGTTCGTCCCCGCACGGGCAGGGCCACGCGACGGCGTGGGCGCAGATCGCCGCCGACCGGCTCGGCGTACCGTTCGAGGACGTGAAGGTCCTGCACGGCGACACCGCCATCTCGCCCAAGGGAATGGACACCTACGGGTCCCGTTCCCTGGCCGTGGGAGGCGTCGCGCTGTTCTCCGCCTGCGAGAAGGTGGTGGACAAGGCCCGGAAGGTGGCCGCTCATCTGCTGGAGGCGTCCGAGCAGGACCTGGAGTTCTCCGGCGGACGGTTCAGCGTCCGCGGCGTCCAGGAGGAGGGCAAGACGATCCAGGAGGTCGCGCTGGCCGCGTTCGCCGCGCACGACCTGCCGGACGGCATCGAACCGTCCCTGGACTCCGACGCCACGTTCGACCCGGAGAACTTCTCCTTCCCGCACGGCACGCACCTGTGCGCGGCGGAGGTCGACACCGAGACCGGGATGGTGAAGCTCCGCAAGTACGTGGCGGTGGACGACGTGGGCAAGGTCGTCAACCCGCTCATCGTGGAGGGCCAGGTCCACGGCGGGCTCGCGCAGGGCATCGCGCAGGCCCTCTACGAGGAGGCCGTGTACGACGCGGACGGCAACCTGACGACCACGACGATGGCCGACTACCTGGTCCCGTCGGCCGCGGACCTGCCGACGTTCACGACCGACCGCACCGAGACGCCCGCGACGTCCAACCCGATGGGCGTGAAGGGCGTCGGCGAGGCCGGCACGATCGCCTCGACCCCGGCGGTCGTCAACGCGATCGTGGACGCGCTGCGCCCCTATGGCGTGCACGACGTGCCGATGCCGTGCACGCCCGAACGCGTGTGGCGCGCGATGCGCGCGGAGGAGAAGCCGGCGGCCGCGGAACCGGGCGCGGGCGGCGGGCTCGGTTCGGCCGGAGGTGACCAGTGATCCCCGCGACGTTCGACTACGTCCGTCCCGCCTCGGTGGACGACGCCCTCCGGGCGCTGGCCGACGCGGGCGAGGACGCCAAGGTGCTGGCGGGAGGGCAGAGCCTGATGCCGCTGCTGCGGCTGCGGCTCGCCTACCCGGACGCGCTGATCGACCTGGGCGGGCTCGGCGCGCTCCGGGAGATCCGCGACGAGGGCGACTCGCTGCTCATCGGCGCCATGGCCACGCACCACCAGGTGATGCGCGATCCGCTGGTGCGCGAGCACGTCCCGCTGATCGTGCAGGCCACGGAGACCGTCGCCGACCCGGCGGTCCGGCACCGCGGCACCTTCGGCGGGTCGCTCGCCCACGCGGACCCGGCGGGCGACCTGCCCGCCGTCGCGCTCGCGCTGGACGCGGTGCTCCTCGTCCGGTCCGCGCGCGGCGAGCGGGAGATCCCCGCGTCGGAGTTCTTCGTCGACTGGATGACGTCGGCGATGGAACCGGACGAGCTGCTCGTGGGCGTGCGCGTGCCGAAACTGGGTGCGGGCTGGGGCGTGCACTACGAGAAGTTCCACCGGACGGCGCAGGCCTGGGCGATCGTCGGGGTGGCGTGCGCCGTCCACCGCGACGGTGACGGCGTCGAGGAGGCGCGCGTCGCGCTGACCAACATGGGCCCGGCCCCGGTCAGGGCGAGCGCGGTCGAGACCGCCGTCCGAGGGGGGCCGGCGTCGCGGGACGCCTTCCGGACCGCCGCCGCGCAGGCCGCGGCGGGCACGGAGCCGCCCACGGACCTGCACGGGTCGTCGGAGTACCGGGCGCATCTGGCGACGGTGCTGACGGCACGCGCGCTGGCGGCCGCCGCGGGCTGACCCGCACGGCGTGCACACGCGGCCGGGTCCCGTCGCCCCGGCGCCCGGCCGCGTGCGCGCCGCTCCGCATGTTCACCGCGGGGCGGGGTAGCGCAATGGGTGAGGTGTGGCGAGGTGCCCGGGGCCCCACTGGCGACGCGACGGGCCGCCGCCGTAGGGTCGGGGCGAGGTCTCCGGACGATAAGGACACTGATCATGGAGCTCGACCACGATTTCACCGTCCCCGTGCCGGTGGATCAGGCCTGGTCGGTGCTGCTCGACGTGGAGCGCGTCGCGGCCTGCATGCCGGGCGCGACGCTCGACTCGGTCGACGGCGGGGAGTACGCGGGCCGGATGAAGGTGAAGGTGGGCGCGATGACCATCACCTACCGCGGCACCGCGCGGATCGTCTCGGCGGACGAGTCGTCCCGCGTCGTCACGATGGAGGCGTCCGCCAAGGAGGCCCGCGGGTCGGGGACCGCGGCGGCGACCGTGCAGGCGAGACTGCACGAGGAGGACGGCGTCACCCGCGTGTCCGTCCACACCAAGCTGAACGTGACGGGCCGTCCGGCGCAGTTCGGCCGCAACATCCTGTCCGAGGTCGGCTCCAAGATCATCGCAAGGTTCGCCAAGCAGCTGGCCGCCGAGCTGGAGGCGCCCGGCGAGGCCGCCGCGCAGGCCCCGGCCGCTCCGGCCGGCAAGCCCGCCGAGGCGGCTCCCGATACGCCGGCGGCCGCCGCCGTGGCGCCCGCGGAAGAGCCCGCCGCGGCCCCGGAGAGCCCGGAGAAGGCCGCGGAACCGGAGTCGGAGGCGGAGACCGGCGTGGCGCCCGCGGCACCGGAGAAGCCCGCCGACAAGCCCGGCCCCGTCGAGGCGGAGCCCGGGGAACGCCCGTCGCTGCACGTCGCGGGCGGGCTCGACGAAGGCGGGCACGCGCGGCGCGTGGAGGAGAAGGACGACGCGATCGACCTGCTGGAGTTCGTGGGCCCGTCGATCGCCAAGCGGGCCGTTCCCGCGGTCGGCGGCCTGGTCGCCGTCCTCCTGGCCGTCCGCTTCCTCGTGCGCCGCCGCAAGAGGCGCTGACCGTCGGCAGCGCTGACGGCGCGCTCATCCGGGGCGGGGTCAAGGCGGCGTCAACGATCCGTGCGCGGGCGGCGGCGTCGATGGAACGCGCCGCGTCCGGTGCGGTCGGCTTGCCCGGTGGACACCATCGAGCTCCAGCGGATCGCGCGGATCGAGAACGACAACTGGTGGTACCGCGAACGCCGCGAGATCCTGTCCGCTGAACTGCTGCGGTTCAGCGTGCCAGGGACGGCCGTCGACATCGGCGCCGCGTCCGGGGCGTCCTGCCGCGTGCTGGCCGGCCACGGGTGGAGCGCCACGGCGATCGACCTGAGCCCGGACGCCGTCGCGCTGGCCCGCGCCTACGGTGTCGAGGCCTACGAGGGCGACGCGCGTTACCTGCCGCTTCCGGCATGCGAGTACGACCTGGCGCTGGCGTTGGACGTGCTTGAGCATGTGGAGGACGACGAGCGAGCGGCCGCAGAGGTCGCGCGGGTGTTGCGGCCAGGTGGGACGGTGCTGGTGTCCGTTCCTTGCGACATGGCTCTGTGGTCGGCCCATGACGTGGCTCTCGGACGCGTCCGCCGTTACTCCCGCCGCAGGCTGGTCGAACTGCTGGAGGATGCGGGCCTGGTGCTGGAGCGCGTGTGGAGCAGGGGCGTCATGCATCGTCCGCTCCTGCGTCTGCTCAGGAACCGGACGGTGCGGCGCGAGGATCTGGCTCCGCTGCATCCGCTCGTCAACGAGGCGCTGCGGATGTCCGCCGCGCTGGAGCGGCGCCTGCCGGTCGCCTCGTGGCCTGGCGTGTGGCTGTTCGCGCGGGCCCGCCGCCCAGGCTGACGGCGGGCCCGCGCGTTCAGGCCCGGCGTTCAGGCCTTGCCGAAGACGCGGTCGACCACCCGGGACGCGGCCTGGCCGTCGTCATGCGGGCAGTACTTCACGAAGAAGCGGTCGTAGGCGTCCGCGTAGCGATGCTCGCCCGCGGGCGCCGCCCTGACCGCTTCGGCGACCTCCGCGGACGTCCGCACGACCGGACCGGGCGCCTCGGCCTCCAGGTCGAAGTAGAAGCCGCGCACGTGGTCGCGGTACCAGTCCAGGTCATAGGTGAACAGGACGATGGGACGGCCCAGGATCGCGTAGTCGAACATGGCGGACGAGTAGTCCGTGACGAGCACGTCGGCCGCCATGTACAGCTCGGCGATGTCCGGGTACCGGGACACGTCGATGACGAACGGGCCAGAGTCGTACTCCGCGAGCTGGTTCGCGGCGATCCGGTCTCGGTCGGTGATGAGGTGGTGCGTCCGCAGGAGGAGGACGTAGTCGTCCCCCAGGGCCTGGCGCATGGTCTCCAGGTCCAGTTCCAGTGAGAAGCCCTGCCTGCCTTCTGCGTGATGCCGGTCGTCCCGCCAGGTCGGCGCGTAGAGGACGACTTTCTTGCCCTGCGGTATCCCCAGGCGCTTGCGAATGTGGGTCCCGATGCGTTCCCACTCGGGCGTGCTGAGGATGTCGTTGCGCGGGAACCCGGTCTCCAGGACCTCGCCCTCGTACCGGAAGGCCCGCCGCATGACCTGGGTGGCGTACGGGCTGGAGGACAGCAGGAGATCCCATCGGGGGACCTCCTCCTCCATCCAGTCCAGCCGCTCGGTGCGCTGGTACGGCATGTCTTGCAGGTCGTAGGCGAGGCGCTTCAACGGGGTGCCGTGCCAGGTCTGGAGGTAGATCTGGCCTGTCCGCTTGAAGAACCATTGCGGCAGCGCGTGGTTGGCGACGAGATACCGAGCGTGCGCGAGCGCGCGGTAGTGCTCGCGGCTGCCGGCCAAGACGGTCGTGGCCTTTCCGTCCACCGCGAACTGGTCGTCCTGGGAGACCCACACGCATTCCAGGTCGGTGTCGCGGCGGATGAGTTCCTCATAGACGGCCCTCGGGCTGCAGCTGTACTGGGAGCCGTTGTAGCTGCTGAACACCACCATGTCGGCCAGGGGGCTGCGCAGGTAGACGGAATAGTCCCTCTGCTGGAGAAGGGTCTGCGCATGCCCGCTGCGCTCGTCGTCCTCCAGGGACACACGGCTGTGCAGCATCAGCGCGTCGATCTGGTGGACGCCGATCTCGAACTCGTGGGTGCCCGCGCGGTGCCGGTCGGGCAGGTTGGGGATGGCCTCGCGTTCGACGACGACGGCCACCTCTCCTGCACGCGTGCGCGCCAGCAGGTCCCAGGTCCCGCTGCTCAGCGGCAGGTCCGTCCCGAACACCGACATCGTCGCGGGGGCGAAGGGGGCCGTGAACCGGCTCCCCTCCCAGCTGACGGGGACCCGGTGCTCATCGCCGGACCGGCGCCGCCGCAGGACGAAATGGTCGGGACGGTGGTCCGGGTCGGCGAGATCGCCCGTCAGCGCGAGCAATCCGTTGGCGTCCCACTCGGCGCCCGTGACGACCGGACGGCAGCTGCGCTCGACCCCCCGCAGGTTCCCGAACGCGGTGCGGCTGACGGCGAACTCCCGGCCGCGCCCCGCGCTCTCCGGCAGGGCGAAGCGGGCGGGCTTGACGTTGCTCGCGACGGTGAGCCGCAGAGGGCCGCCCTCACCCGTCAACCGGATGTCCCAGTCGATGGCGTCGCGCAGGTGCGCACCGTACTGCGCTCCGTTCGGTCCGCCGTCCGGCACGGACGCCAGGAACTTCAGCGGCAGCCTCGCCGTGAAGTCGAACCCGGTGCCCTCCGCCATCCGCAGGACGGCCGCCTGCCGCAGCGTCACCTCGCCGCGGACCTCGTCTCCCCCGTACCTGCGAACCGCGACCATCGCGGCTCCGGCGCCGAGCGCGCGCCGCGTCCAGCCGGACAGCACCAGCACGTCGCCGTCGAGGCTGATCCTGGTCAGCACGGCCTTGGCCCGCTTGACGTGGACGACGAACACGTCGTCGTCGCCTGCCGCCGGCTGGACGGCCACGTGCTCGTCCACCTGCCGCGGCGACGTCCACCGGACGGCCGGAGCCATCGCGGTCAGCCGCTGCACCGCCCTGCGCCCGGCCGTCGACACCTCGGCGAACAGCTCGTAGGTGGCCGTCCGCCACTCGTCGTTGTCCAGCAGGTACTCCGGCTCCACCCGCACCGTGAAGCCCGACCAGTCGAGGGAGACGTTCGCGTGCCCGGAGCGCACCGTGACCTCCGGGACGTAGCGGCGCTCCACCGGGAGCCGGATCTCCTTGCCGGTCCGCACGTCGCGCATCCAGACGCGGATCCGGGAATCGGCCACCGCCGCCACCGCGAACCGGTCGAAGTAGGCGTGCCCCTCGACGATGAGGGTGTCGACGTCCCACTCCACGCGGTCGACGTCCGCCCACAGCGCCAGCTCGTCGGTGACGTCGTACACGTCCTCCGGGACGCCCCGGCCGGAGTCGTCGAAGAAGGGGTAGCGGGCGTACCAGCGCTGCCGGAGACGGCCGCGCGGCACCAGCGGCACGTCCCGCAGGCCGCCCTCCTCGAAGCGCAGCACCTCCAGCAGTTCGGGCAGCATGCACTCGCCGAGCAGGTACGTCTCCAGCCGCCTGATCGCCTCAAGGCCGGCGGCGGCCCGGCGCCCGGCGCCGGCGACGACCTCCGCGCCGAGCTCGACGAGGTGTTCGCGCTCCTCCCAGGTGGCCGTGGGCAGGGCGAGCATCAGTTCGCGCACGTCCAGGTCGAGCGCGTACATGTCGTGGAAGGCCAGAAGGTCCGGCGCCTGCTTGCGGACGAACTCCCGCGTCCTCGCGAGGGTCGTCATGCGTTCGGTGATGTCGGCCGGGTCGGGGCGTGTGCGCAAGGCCGATCCGGGACGGTCCCGCCAGAAGTAGACGGTCGCATCCAACACGTCCACGGCGGAGGCCAGCACGTGGCTCCGCACAGCGATGAGGAGGTCGCCACCGGTCCCGAACTCCAGGCCGTACGCGTCCCAGAACGAGCGCCGGTAGACCTTGTTCCACACCGTCCTGTCTTGCAGGAGGGCGGGGTGGCGGGTCACGTGCGTCGACAGCATGGTCTCCGCGTAGGGGTCGCTGTGGAGCGGCGACTGCCACGCCTGTTCCTCGTCCAGGCACATGACGTTCCCGCCCGCGAGGTCCGAACCGGTGTCGTCCAGCGTCCCGACCAGCAGTTCGTAGGCGTAGGGCGGCACCGCGTCCTCGCCGTCGGCGAAGGCGAGGTAGCGGCCCTTGGCCTGCTCGACGCCCGCGTCGGCCGCCGTCGTTCCGGGGGCGGGCTGCACGAGGGCGAAACGGTCGTCGCGGCCTGCGAACTCCTTGGCGACGGTTGCGTCCCTGGCGGCACCGCCGGCGGCCAGGCCGTCCTCCACCATGAGCACCTGGATGTCGCGCAGCGTCTGCCCGGCGATCGACTCCAGGCACTCCGCCAGGCGGCCGCCGGTGTTGCGGATGGGGACGACGATGCTGATCTGCGGGGACACGAGCGGCTCCGTACTGGGCTTTCGGGGATTCGTGGGTTTCGGCGGGTCGGGTGGTCTTCAGCAGGTCGGGCGGCTCAGCGCAGGACCCGGTCGAGCACGCGCGCGCCGGCGTGGCCGTCGTCGTGCGGGCAGTACCGGGCGGCGAACGCGGCGCGCGCATCCCGGAACCCGGTCTCCAGCGCGGCGGGCTCGCGCAGCGCCTCGACGACGTCCTGCGTGGTGGCGAGCAGCGGCCCCGGCGCCTCGGCGTCGAAGTCGAAGTAGAAGCCGCGCACGTGGTCGCGGTACCGCTCCAGGTCGTAGGTGAAGAACACCATCGGCCGGCCGGTGACGGCGAAGTCGAACATGGACGACGAGTAGTCGGTGACGAGCACGTCGCTGATGAGGAAGAGCTCCGAGATGTCGGGGTAGACCGAGACGTCCATGACGCAGTCGCCCGGCCGCAGCCTCGGACGGTCGGTGACGAGGTAGTGCGTCCGCAGGAGCAGGACGTGGTCGCGGCCCAGCGCGGCCCGGAACCTGTCGATCTCGAATTCGAGGCGGAAAGCGCGCTTGCCGATCGCGTGGTGGAAGTCGTCCCGCCACGTCGGCGCGTACAGCACGACCCGCTTGCCCTCAGGGATGCCGAGGCGCCGCCGCACCGCCGCGGCGATCTCGTCGCGGTGCGGGCTGCTCAGCACGTCGTTGCGGGGGTAGCCGCTTTCGAGGACGTCCCCGGAGTAGCCGAACGCGCGCCGGAACAGCGGCACGGAGAACGCGTTCTGGGCGAGCAGGAGGTCCCATTGGGGGACGTCGTACTCCATCCAGTCCACGCCCTCGGTGCGCTTGAAGGGCATCTGCTTGACGTCGTATCCGAGCTTCTTGAGCGGCGTCCCGTGCCAGCACTGGACGTAGGTCTGGTCCTCGCGCTTGGTGAACCATTCCTGCTGCGACCAGTTGCCGAAGATGTAGCGCGCGCGGGCGAGCGCCTCGTAGTGCTCCCGCGTCCCGGCGAGGACGGTGCGGGCACCAGAAGGCTTGCCGAACTGCCCGTTCTCGGTGACCCACACGCATTCCAGGTCGGTTTCGCGGCGCCGCAGCTCGTCGTAGATGCCGCGCGGGTTGCACGAGTACTGGCGCCCCTTGTACGCGTCGAACACGGCGAGTTCACGGACGGGCAGGTTCAGGTGGCGCCGGTAGTGCCCGGACCGTATGCGGCTCTGCGCGTAGGCGCCGCGCTCGTCGTCGTCCAAGGCCGTCTCGACGCGCAGCTGCAAGTGGTCGGTCTTCTGGGCCCGGACGGTGATCCGGTGCAGGCCCGCCTCGAACGGCTCGGGCAGGTCGCGGAGCGTATGGCGGCGGACGACCACCGGCTGCTCCTGCCCTCCGACCGTGGCGAGGACGTCCCAGCGGCCCGAGACCAGCGGGCGCGACAGACCGAGCACCGGCATGCGCGCGGGCGAGAACACCGCCGTGAACCGGTCGTCCTCCCAGTGCAGCCTGACGGCGTGTTCCTCGCTCGACCGCCGCCGCCTCAGGACCAGCGAGTCCGGCCGCCCGATCCGGTCCGAGCACGTGCCCGCCAGGCGGAGGGCGCCCTCGGACGACCACGACACCTCGTCGACGGCGAGGACGAGGCCGCGGGAGACGATCCGCAGGGTGCCGCGCCGCGTCCTGGCGATCTCCAGTTCCCCGCCGGGGATGGGGAAGGCCGCGCCCGCCGGGTCCTCGTCCAGGTACGGGCGGACCCCCTCCGAGAGGGTGATCTCCCAGTCGCCCTGCCGCCGGGCCAGCCCGGCGACCGGCAGCCGCGCCCGGAACCCGTCGGCGCCGACCGGCTCGACCGGCCCGAGCACCGTCGCACGCCCCACCCTCGGGACGGCCGTGACGCGCGGCTCGTCCCCGAACGGGACGCGGCTCCAGCCGTCCAGCCACAGCTCGCCGCCCTCCAGGTGGCAGCCGACGACGGCCGCCGGCGTGCGGCGCACCTGGATCACGAACCGGTTCCGGCCCGTGACTCCCTGGACGAGCACGCCCGGCGCGCACTCCCGGTCCCGCGGCCACTGCCGCCCGGTGAGGCGCGGCCCCATGAACGTCGACCGGCGCCGCAGCCCCCGGTTGACGATCTCGACGCACGGCACCCAGTCGACGTCCCGCCAGCGCCCGAACATCCGCAGCGCGGACGGGTCGATCTCCGCGACGAACCCGGACCAGTCGTAGGAGACGTTCGACTGCCGCGACCCGGCGGTCACGTCCGGCCTGCGGACCCGCCTGACCGGGACGCGCATGAGGCCCCGCCTGTTGGCCGCCACCAGCCAGATCCGGATCCGGGACCCGTCCTCGCTGGAGGCGTCCAGATGCCGGACGTAGGCGTGGCCCTCCAGGCGGAGCCGGCCGTCCGACCAGGTGGCCCGGTCGATCGCGGCGACCGGTCTGAGTTCGTCGGTCACGTCGTACACGTGCGCCGGGACGCCCCGGTCCTCGTCCTCGAAGAACGGGTACTCGGCGTACCAGCGGTGGCGCAGGCCGCGGCGCACGCGCGGCGCGTCCGCCGCCATGCGCAGCTGGGCGAAGCGCAGCACCTCCAGCAGTTCCGGCAGCATCCGCCGGCACAGCAGGTGCAGTTGCAGGCGCGTCATCGCGGGCTGCCGCTTCACGACGCGAGCGCTCACCTGCCGGGCCAGGGCCGCCCCCATGGCGACGAGTTCTCCGCGGTTCTCGTCCTGCGTCCTGGGAAGGGCCTCGAACAGGACGCGAAGCTCGATGGGGATCAGGACGTGCTCGTCGTAGGCGTTCAGGAGCTGCGGCGCGTAGTCGGCCAGACCGTCCCGTACGGACCGCGCGGAACGCATGCGCTGCCTGAAGTTGTCCCAGTCGTAGCGGTCCTCTGTGATGGACCCAGGGCGCCTGCGCCAGAAGTAGACCGTGTCGCTCAGGACGTCCACGGAACGGGCCAGGGCGTGCGCGCGCGCCGTGACAGGCGGGTCCTCGTAGTAGCCGGTAGGGAACTCCAGACCGGTCCGAGTCCAGAACGCGCGCCGGTACACCTTGTTCCACGGCGTCCGGTCGCGCATGAGCATCGGCATGGACGACACATGCGTCTTCGAACGGGGATCGGTGAAGACGCCGTCGTGCAGGTGCGACTGCCAGGTGCGGTCGTCGTCCATCCGCTGGACGTTCCCGCAGGCCAGGTCCGACCCGGTCCGTTCAAGGGACGCGACCAGCCGCGCGTACGCCTCGCGCTCCACGACGTCGTCGGCGTCGGCGAACGCCAGGTACTCGCCCCGCGCCTGCCGCACGCCCGCGTTGCGGGCGGGCCCGGGCCCCTCGTTCTCCCGTGTGAGGAGGCGGAACCGCGGATCGCGGCCGCACATGTCCTTGGCGATCACGGCGCCGTTGTCGGTGGACCCGTCGTCCACCATGATCACTTCCAGGTCGCCCAGCGTCTGGCCCGCCAGCGATTCCAGGCACTCCTGGAGATACTCCTCGGTGTTGTGGAACGGCACGACCACGCTGAGCTTCGGGGACATGGGGCCTCCTCCTCGCCCCACGAGCATGGTCACCCTAAGCCACCGCACGAACGCGCATCGCGATTGCGAGGCCGTCCCCTGACGCAGACTTGACCCCGCCTGGCCGCCACTTGACCTGGGCGTTAACCCACGGGGCCAGGAATCCCGCAGATCAGGCGGTGCGGACCCCGGGGGTCACGCCCGACTCCGCGATGCCCGATTCGGAGAGTGCGGCGCGGACGCTCGCCGCGAGCGCCTCGAACTCGTCCGCGCGCGGGGACGTCGACCGGAAGCCGAGGCCGATGCGGCGGAAGGGCGCCGGTGCCGCGAACCGGTGGCAGCCGAGGTTCGGTGCCCGGCGGGTCTCCACGGGCAGCGCCGTCTCGGGGACGAGCGTCACCCCCAGCCCGCCCGACACCAGCTGGACCAGCGTCGCCAGGCTAGTGGCGTACGTGGCCGCGGCCGCGCGCGCCCCCACCTCCCGGCAGACGTCCAGTGCCTGGTCGCGCAGGCAGTGACCCTCGTTCAGCAGGATGACGTCGAGGTCGTTCAGCGCCTCCCGCGCGACCCCGGTGGCGCCCAGGTCGAACCCGGCGGGCGCGACGAGCACGAAGTCCTCGTCGTACAGCGGCAGTTCCGTCACGCCCGTCGCCGGCGCGGGAAGCGCCAGCAGCACCACGTCCAGGCGCCCGGCGAGCAGTTCAGCGACGATGTGGCCGGTCTGCTCCTCGTGGACGGACAGTTCCAGGTCGGGGAACTCCTTGGCGAGCCTCGGCAGGACGATGGGCAGCAGGTACGGCGCGACGGTCGGGATGACCCCCACCCGGAGCGGCCCCACGAGCATCCCCCGGACGGCCTGGACCTCCTCGACCAGCCGGTCGAGTTCCGCGAGGACGGTCTCGGCCCGCCGCGCGACCCGCTCCCCCGCCGGCGTCAGCAGGACCCTGCGCGTCGTCCGCTCGACGAGCCGCGTTCCGAGGCCCTCCTCGAGCGCCGCCACAGCCCCGGACAAGGCGGGCTGGCTCATGCGCAGAGCGGCGGCGGCGTCACGGAAATGCAGGTACTCCGCCAATGCCAGGAACGCCCGCAACTGGGCCACCGTCGGTCTGCTGATCCCCATCCTGACGCAGACATTACCCAAGGACGGTCACGCAACGTGACCAGTCCCAGGTCGCGGCGGGGTGGGATTCACCACAGCCGGCGGCGCGGCGGCCGGTCAGCGGACGGGGAGGCGGTCGGGGTGCGGGATCGGTGCGCCGGGATCGGCGACGCGGGTGGTGAACGTGCCGTGGAAGCCGAACGGGATGTGGTGCGGGAGGTGAAGGTCCGCGACCGGGGCGAGGTCACGTGCGTCCAGGATGGTGAGCCGCGAGCGGTGCTCTGCGGCGAGATACACCACGGCTAGGAGCCACCCGTCGTCCTCGGCGGAATCCGGCGCGCGGGGCACGAAGATGGGCTCGCCCACGTAGGTGTGCGGGCCCGCCTCGTGCGCCTGCGTGTGGCCGGTGTCGTTGTCGACTTTCAGGACGGTGTCGTACTCGCCGCTCGGGCCAGTCCGTCCCGTCATGTAGGTGTAGCGGTGCCTGCGCGTGGAACGGCGCCAGTCGTACTGGGGGAACTCGCCGGGCCGGTCCGACAGCGGCGTCTCGATCACACGGCCCGCCGGGGTGATCCGGTAGCGCGTGAGCCTGCTGGACGGCAGGTCGGTGAAGCGCGTGCGGAAGTCGGACAGGTCGCGCCTGATCGCTTCGAAGTCGTCGAAGAGCACCAGGTCGACGACGGTGTCGGAACCGTCCTCGAAGGCGTTCGCCACGTGGACGTGCACGAGCGCCTCGTGCTCCACGACCCGGGCCGGACCGCCGTCGCGCGGCACCAGCACGAACCGCGTCCCCTTCTCGGGACGGTGCCGTATCGCGTCGAACACCGACGCGCCGCCGCCGAACATCGTGCGCAGGTCGAACATGTACGGGTCCAGGACGAACACCATGTGGTCGGTCGTCAGCGCCACGTCGTGGTTCCACGGCATGTTCGCCATCCGGACCCGGGCGAGCCGCCGCAGCCGGCCGCGCCGGTCGACCTTCCAGCAGTTCAGGGCGGGCAGCGGGCTGAAGTCCTGACCGAAGTTGAACATCTCGCCCGTGACCGGATCCCACTTCGGGTGGGCGGAGAACGCCTTGAGCGCGCCGCGCAGCCGTCCGCCGAAGTCGTACGTGCCGAGCGTCTCCAGGGTGTCGGGGTCGAGGCGGTGCGGCGGGCCGCCCTCCCACAGGGCCAGCAGCCGGTCGGCGTGCAGCGCGATGCCGGTGTTGGCGGGATTGGCCGGGCCCTTCCCCTTCACGAAGTTGGCCCAGAAGCCGCCGGGGAGCGGCGTCCCGACGCCCGGGCGGACGGGACCGCCGGAGACCAGGCCGTGCCTGAACTGCGGCGTCCGCACGTACCGGTTGCGGAACCGCACGGACCGCCCGTCGAAGGCGAACTGCGAGACCATCCCGTCGCCGTCGAAGAGGTGGTGCATCAGCGTGCGCCCGACCTCCCACTTGCCCGGGCCGATCCGGTACAGCGTGCCGGTGAGGCCGGGCGGGAGCTCCCCGTCGATCTGGTCGACGGCGTAGTCGTGCTCGCGCATGAGCGGCGCGAACACGCGCGCCATGTCCGTGGAGGCCGCGGTCGCGCCGGACCGGGGCTCGGTGTCGCTGGAACGGGGCACGGGGGCCTCCCCATCTGGCTACGCCTGTTGCCAGAAAGGTAGATTCTGGCAACGGCTGTGTCAAGATTGTGCGGTGAGCCCTCGCCCGTACGGCGGCGTCACCGCCGACCGCCGCCGCGCCGACCGCCGCGCCGCGCTCCTGGACGCGGCCCTCGACCTGCTCGCGGAGGACGGCGTCCGGGGGACGTCCCTGCGCGCGGTCTGCGCGCGCGCCGGCCTCAACCCGCGCTACTTCTACGAGAGCTTCACCGACCTGGACGCCCTGCTCACCGAGGTCCACGACCGGATCGTCGCGGAGATCGCCGAGGCCGCCGCCCGGGGCGTCGCCGCCGCCGGGCCGGACGCCGGCCTGCGCGCGACCGTCCGCTCCGCCGCCATGGCCGCCCTGGACACGGGCCGCGCCGATCCCCGCAAGATCCGCGTGATGCTGGTCGAGGCGACCGCCAGCCCCGTCCTGCGGGCGCGCCAGCACGCCGCCCGCCGCGACTACACGCGCCGGGTCATCGAGTACGCCCGCACGTTCTCCGACATCCCGCCGGACGCCGACGCGCGCGTGCACTTCGTCGCCACGATGCTGGTCGCCGGATGGAACGAGAACCTCATCGCCTGGCTGGACGGGGAGCTCCAGACCACCCTGTCCGGTCTGGCCGACATGTTCGCCGACGCCGCCGAAGCCCTCGCCACGCACGCCGCCGCCCGCCCCCGCTGAGCCGTCCCCCGCCCCGGTCGACGGCCGCTCTCAGGCAAGGCCGGCCGTCGGCGGCGAGCGTCAGCGGGATCGGCCGGCGATGCGGTCGAGCCATTCCCGCATCAGGCCCCGCTCCGGTTCGGTCAGGGCCGCGACCTGGGGAAGAGCGGCGCGCAGGGCGATGGCGGCGCCGACCGGGCCGGGCGTCGCCGGCGCGGGAGCGTCGGTCGCGATCGCCGCGATGACCGCCTCGCGCGCCATGGCGGACAGCCCCGGGTCGCGGCCCTCCTCGGGCATGGCGATCAGTGCGATGGTCGTGCCGGAGCCGGCCGCGTGGACGAGCCGGACGGCGCGCTCCTCGGCGACGCGCAGCCGCCCGGCCTCGGCGATCCGCCGGATGCGGGCGGAGAGGATCTCGATCCCGGCGACCGCCGCCGGCGCCGGCGCCGTCCCGGGACGGGGCTCGCACATGAGCATGTAGAGGGCCGGATTGGCCAGGCCGAACTCGACGTGCTCGTCCCATCCGGCGCGCAGGTCGTCCACCGGGTCGGCGTCGGGCCGCGGGTCGGCCTTGGCGTCCAGGTAGGCCGCGAAGCCCTCGGCGGCGACCGCGTCGAGCAGGCCGCGCTTGTCCCCGAAGAGCCGGTAGATGGTCGGCGCCTGCACCCCGGCCGCGACCCCCACCGCGCGCGTCGAGACGGCCTCGCGCCCGCCCTCGGCGAGGAGCTCGGCGGTGGCGGCGAGGATCCGCTCCCGCGGTCCGTCGCCCGCTCGTCCTCCCTGCATGCTAACGACGATAACAGAAACTGGTTAGCACTGTTTAAATATCAGTGTTACCGTGAACGTGTTAGCGCTGATATCGAAGGAGTGGAACTTAATGATCATCATCACCGGAGCCACCGGGAGGCTCGGCCGGACGACCGTCGAGCGCCTGCTCGGACGCGTCCCCGCCGGGCGGATCGGGGTCAGCGTCCGGGATCCGGAGAAGGCGGGAGACCTCCGGGCCCGCGGCGTCCGCGTCCGCCGGGGCCATTTCGCCGATCCCGCGAGCCTCGCCCACGCGTTCGAGGGCGCGTCGCAGGTCCTGATCGTGTCCGCCGACACGACCGGCGAGGCGGCGCTGCGCCTGCACCGCACCGCGATCGACGCGGCCGTGAAGGCGGGCACCGGCAGGATCGTCTACACCGGCCACATGGGCACGAGCCCGTCTTCCCTCTTCCCGCCGATGCGGGACCACGCCGCCACCGAGGAGGCGCTGCGGGCCTCGGGCGTCCCCTTCACGTCACTGCGCAATGGCTTCTACGCGTCCACGACGGCGGTGCTCCTCGACGCCGCCCTGCGGACCGGCGAGCTGGCGGTGCCGGAGGACGGGCCGGTCTCCTGGACCTCCCACGACGATCTCGCCGAAGCCGCCGCGGCCACGCTGGCCGAGGAGGTGTTCGACGGCGCCACCCCGGCCCTGACGGGCGGCGAGGCGGTCGACATGGCCGGGGTGGCGGCCCTCGCCTCCGACATCACCGGACGGCCGATCAGGCACGTGGTCGTGCCGGACGCCGACTACCGGTCCGGCCTGGTCGCGCACGGCGTGCCCGAGCATGGGGCGGACATCCTCACGGCCATGTTCGCCGCGGCTCGCCGAAGCGAGTTCTCGCACGTCGATCCCGCCCTCGGCCGCCTGCTGAACCGCCCTCCGACGCCGCTCCGGGACGTCCTCACGGCGGCCCTCGACCCCGGAACCGCACCGACCCGGCCATGACGGACAGTAGCGGGACCTGGGACAGCCGGCGGTGAGGGAGCGACGCCTGTCACCGATGTCACCTGTTGTCCGGAGAGAGCGCAGCGCCCTACACTTGCGCGCTACGCAGAGTTAGACCCGATATGGGGCCTATCTGTGTGATCTATGTCTACCGGGCGGCCGGACGGCGGGCCGGCCACTCTCTCTCCGCCGGTCAGCGCGCCGTCCAGCCCATTGATAAGACGTGCCTATCAGGCTTGAGGGATCCATCGATTTCTCTTTTTGATCGAGTCGGGGCACTGTGAGTGACATCGGCCGCCGAGGCGAAGAGCCCGCGGCCCTCTCGCGCCTCCCCGTGCGGAGGCGACCCCTTTCTCATGATGAAGGAGCATGCGTGCTTACTGTCGGTGACAAGTTCCCCGAGTACGAGCTCACCGCCTGCGTCTCGCTGGACGCCGACAACGCGTTCGAGACGATCAACCACAAGTCCTACGAGGGCAAGTGGCGCGTGGTGTTCTTCTGGCCCAAGGACTTCACGTTCGTCTGTCCGACCGAGATCGCGGAGTTCGGCCGCCTCAACGAGGACTTCGCCGACCGCGACGCGCAGGTGCTCGGCGCGTCCGTCGACAACGAGTTCGTCCACTACGCGTGGCGCAAGGACCACCCGGACCTGCGGGAGATCCCGTTCCCGATGCTGTCCGACCTCAGGCGCGAGCTCTCGGAGTCGCTCGGCATCCTCACCGAGGACGGCGTCGCGCAGCGCGCGACGTTCATCGTCGACCCGAACAACGAGATCCAGTTCGCCATGGTGACCGCCGGTTCCGTCGGCCGGAACGTCAAGGAGGTCCTGCGGGTCCTGGACGCCCTGCAGAGCGACGAGCTGTGCCCCTGCAACTGGAACAAGGGCGAGGACACGCTCGACGCGGCCAAGCTGCTCGCCGGGGCCTGAGCCTCCCGCCGGGCACGGACCCGGCGGAGGACGGGCACGGACCGAAGGCGGCCGGCCGCGCGACCCGCGGCCGGCCGTCCGCACGAAAGGACGCATGATCATGAGCGTTGACGCGCTGAAGGGCGCCCTCCCGGGCTACGCCAAGGACACCAAGCTCAACCTGGGCTCGCTGACCTCGACCTCCCAGCTCACCGACCAGCAGCTGTGGGGGACGGTCCTGGCCTGCGCCCTCGCCACGCGGAGCGCCGTCGTCATCCGGGAGCTGGCCGAGGAGGCGGGCGACAACCTGTCCGCCGAGGCGTTCGAGGCGGCCAAGGGCGCCGCGTCGATCATGGCGATGAACAACGTGTACTACCGCGCCACCCACCTCATCGGGGACGAGGCGTACGCGACCCTCCCGGCCCGGCTGCGGATGTCGATCATCGGCAGGCCCGGCGTGGAGAAGGCCGACTTCGAGCTGTGGTGCCTCGCCGTGTCGGCGATCAACGGCTGCGGGCGCTGCCTGGAGTCGCACGAGAAGGTCGTCCGCGAGGCCGGCCTGTCGCGCGAGCTCGTCCAGGAGGTGCTGCGGATCGCCGCCGTGGTGAACGCGACCGCCGCGACCCTGGACGCGGAGGCCGCGCTGGCCCCCGCCACGGTCTGACGGCGGGCACGGCGAAGGCCCGGACGGAGATCCGTCCGGGCCTTCGCCGTGCCTACCGGCCCCCTACTCCCACTCGATGGTGCCCGGGGGCTTGGAGGTGATGTCGACGGTGACGCGGTTGATCTCGCGGACCTCGTTGGTGATGCGGGTGGAGATGCGCTGCAGGACGTCGTAGGGCAGCTTCGCCCAGTCGGCCGTCATCGCGTCCTCGCTGGTCACCGGGCGCAGGACGATCGGGTGGCCGTAGGTGCGGCTGTCGCCCTGCACGCCCACCGACCGCACGTCCGCCAGCAGGACGACCGGGAACTGCCAGATGTCGCGGTCGAGGCCGGCGCGGGTCAGCTCCTCGCGGGCGATGGCGTCGGCGTCGCGGAGGATGTCCAGGCGGTCGCGCGTGACGGCGCCGATGATGCGGATGCCGAGGCCGGGGCCGGGGAACGGCTGCCGCCAGACGATCTCGGCCGGCAGGCCGAGCTGCTCGCCGAGCGCGCGGACCTCGTCCTTGAACAGCGTCCGCAGCGGCTCGACCAGCTCGAACTGGAGGTCTTCGGGGAGGCCGCCGACGTTGTGGTGCGACTTGATGTTGGCCGCGCCGGTGCCGCCGCCCGATTCGACCACGTCCGGGTAGAGGGTTCCCTGGACGAGGAACTCGACGGGTTCGGCCGGGTCTCCGGCCGCCGCCCCGCCGTGCACGATCTCGCGGGCCGCCTCCTCGAACACCCGGATGAACTCGCGGCCGATGATCTTCCGCTTCCGCTCCGGGTCGGTGACGCCGTCGAGGGCGGACAGGAAGCGCTCCTGGGCGTCCACGACGTGCAGGTTCACCCCGGTGGCGGCGACGAAGTCCTTCTCGACCTGCTCGGGCTCGCCCTTGCGCAGCAGGCCGTGGTCGACGAACACGCAGGTCAGCTGGTCGCCGATGGCGCGCTGGACGAGCGCGGCGGCGACGGCGGAGTCCACGCCGCCCGACAGCGCGCAGATCACCCGCTTCTCCCCGACCTGCTCCCGGACGGCCTCGATCGACTCGTCCGCGATGTTCACCATCGTCCAGTTCGGCCGGCACCCGGCGCCCTCGTAGAGGAAGCGCCGCAGGATCTCCATGCCGTGCTCGGTGTGCAGGACCTCGGGGTGGAACTGGACGCCGAAGAAGCCGCGCTCCAGATCCTCCATGCCCGCGACCGGGGTGACGTCCGTACTGGCGGTCACGGTGAAGCCCGACGGGGCGCTGCTCACGAAGTCGCGGTGGGACATCCACACCGCCTGCTCGTGCGGCAGGCCCGCGAACAGCATGCCGGGAGAGGCGACGGCGACGGTCGCGCCGCCGTACTCGGCGACGTCGGAGTTCTCGACCGTCCCGCCGAGGGCCTGCGCCATGACCTGGTGGCCATAGCAGATGCCGAGCGTGGGGACGCCGATGTCGAACAGGCCCTCCGGTGCGACCGGGGCGCCCTCGGCGTACACCGACGCCGGGCCGCCCGACAGGATGATCGCCTTCGGCCGCCGGGCGAGCATCTCCGCCGCCGGCATGGTGGAGGGGACGATCTCGCTGAACACATGGCACTCGCGGACCCGCCGCGCGATCAGCTGCGCGTACTGCGCGCCGAAGTCCACGACGAGGACGGTGTCAAAGGATTGGTCTGCGGCCACCAACTACGCCTTTCGCACGGCCGGAAGGGTCTCCCAGTCTACGGGCCGCTGCCTGCGCCGATGCGCCGCACCCCGGACGTGATCGTTACAGTCCGCGACTGGCCGATAACGGTCAGCTTCCATTTACCTTGATCACACGTGCAGGATGACTGCGGTCTGATATCAGTTGATCACGCCCTGTATTCGGCGAAGCGTCGTTTCTCGGGACGCCGTGCTCGCCGGAACGCCGTCCCTAGGAGTGCCGTGAAGCTGCTCGCCGCCGCCGCTCTGCTCGCCGCCCTCGTCCCCGCCGCGCCACACGGGCAGTCCGCGAGCACAGAACCGTCCACGGGCAAGGGGCCCGAACGCCGGGGCGACGACTGCGCGCACCCCGCTGCGGCCCCCGAGGCGCGCCACCGGACAGACGGCCATGCCCGGGACCGCATGGACCTGAGCCCCGCCGAGGCCGCCCTCGTGGAGGCGCGCCTGAACCGGATCCTGGACGGTCTCCTCCAGGGCGGGCACGGTGCCTCGAAAAGCGCGAACCTGCGCAGGGCCGCACCGATCACCATCCCGGTCTACTTCCACGTGATCCACGCCGGCGCGAAGGGCAACCTGTCCAACGCGATGATCCAGCGCCAGATCAGCACGCTGAACACGTCCTACGGCGGGGGCAACGGAGGCGCGGACGCGCACGTCTCCTTCACGCTCAAGGCCGTGAGCCGCACCGACAACGCGGCATGGTTCGGCGATCCGGAACGCTACGAGGGCACCTACAAGCCGCGGCTGCACAAGGGCGGCAAGTCCACGCTGAACCTCTACAGCACCTACATCGGCGGCGACCTGCTCGGCTGGTCGACGTTCCCCTGGAAGTACAAGTCCGACCCCCAGATGGACGGTGTGACCATCCACTACGCCAGCATCCCGGGCGGATCCATCGAGAACTTCAACAAGGGGTTCAGCGCGACCCATGAGGTCGGGCACTGGCTGGGGCTGTACCACACGTTTCAGGACGGTTGCAGCGGCCAGGGCGACCGTGTCGCCGACACCCCCGCCGAGCGCGACCCCACGAACGGCTGCCCGCCCTACAAGGACACCTGCCCCGCTTCCGGGGAAGACCCGGTGCACAACTACATGGACTACAGCTACGACACCTGCATGACGTCCTTCACCCCCGGCCAGGGCGCCCGTATCCACAACGTGTGGACGGCCTACCGCGCCTAGCGGCTCCTCCCGCCCACGGGCTTTCGCTGGGAAGCGGCCTTGAGGCGGGCGGCGTCTTCGGGTGGGAGGCGGCGGAGGGCCTCGCGTAGCGTCACGCCCGAGATGGTGTCCATGCGGGGCTCGACCCAGGCGACCACCCACTCGGGGTCTTTCTTGGACAGCTCGCGAAGCACCCATCCGAGGGCCTTGCGGATGAAGAACTCGCGCTCGCCTATGAGCGCGTCCCCGTAGCGGTCGATGCGGTCGAGATCGGGGTCACCGGCCCGCACGCCTGCCAGGAGCGCCAGCATGGCCGTGCGCCTCACCCACATGTAGGGGTCGGCGACCCACGCGTCCAGTACCGTCGCCAGGTCCGGGTGGCGGACGACCAGCGCGCCGACGACCTTCTCCGCGAGCTGGTCGACGTACACCCAGCTCGCCGAGTCGCGGACGAGCCGCTCGGCGAGGCCCACGTCGCGCGGCTCCAGCAGCGCCGCCCGCTTCATGAGGACCTCGATGGCGGCCATGCGGGCCTCGTGCACCGGGCGGCCTTCGTCGGTGACGTCCCAGAGCGTCCCGGCCAGTGCGACGAGTTCCTCCCGTTCCGGCCTGGTCCTGACCGCCGCCACCGCGACCTTGCGCACCGCGGGGACAGGCACGCCGATATGGACGAAATCGCTCTTCAGATAGCGTTTCTCTCCTTCGGCGCGCACCGGGTCCGCCTGCGCCCTCAGCTCGGCCAGGATCCGCGCCGCCTCGCCCTCCACATCCACGGGGGACACGCTACGCCGCCGCGCTACGGTGCCGTATTCAGTCTTACTCACCCCTGTTCGTCCACCTTTGCTAAAGACGTTCTGTTTATTCGCATCCACCCTGGTTCCAGCGATGACTCCGCTCCCCACGCGCGCGCTCCCCCGCCCGCGCCGCACCCCCAAGGAGTTCCATGAAACGCGCCGGAATCGCCGCCGTCCTCGGCATGGCCGCCGCCTTCACCGCCTACGCCCCCGCCGCCCCCGCCACGCTGGCCGCCCCGACCGCCTCGCCCACGGTGTGCGCCGACCAGCCCGCCCAGGCCCGCGTCCGGGCCGGGGCCCACGCCACCGAGCGGAACCAGCCCGGAGCGGCCAAGGTCGCCGCCATGGAGAAGGACTTCCAGAACCGCCTCGGCAAGCTGAGGAAGGCGAGCACGGCGGCGGCCATCACCGTCCGCGTGCACTTCCAGGTCGTCTACGGCAGCGCGGGCAACGTGTCCGACTCGGTCCTGAACAAGCAGCTCACCGTCCTCAACAACGCCTACGCCGGCAGCGGCGTCACGTTCACCCTGGCCGAGATCAGGCGGACCAAGAACGCCTCCTGGTTCTCCGACCCCGAGGGCTACGAGTCCCAGATGAAGTCGGCCCTGCACACCGGCAACGCGCAGGACCTCAACTTCTACACCGCCGACCTCGGCAGCAGCCTCCTCGGCTGGGCGACGTTCCCGAGCGGCTACCGCTCCCAGCCGAAGATGGACGGCGTCGTCATCCACTACCAGAGCCTGCCGGGCGGCTCGCTCGGCAACTACAACGAGGGCGACACCGGAACCCACGAGGTGGGCCACTGGATGGGGCTCTACCACACGTTCCAGGGCGGGTGCGGCGGCACCGGCGACAGCGTCTCCGACACGCCCGCCGAGCAGAGCCCGGCCTCGGGCTGCCCGACCGGCCGCGACACCTGCTCCACGGCCGGCGCCGACCCCATCCACAACTTCATGGACTACAGCTACGACTCGTGCATGTACGAGTTCACGCCGGGCCAGTCCACGCGCATGCAGAACCAGTGGGCCGCCTACCGCGCCTGACACCGGCACCCTTCGCCTGAGCCCGACGCCCGGCGCCGGGGCGGATCACCGCTCCGCGCCGGGCTCGCGCGCCGTCAGGTGATGTCGACGATCGGGAGCTTCAGGGCCGCGGGGGCACCGGCCGGGACGACCGGGTTCTCCGGGGCGACGGGGGCCAGGCGGCGGTAGGCGTCGCCGAGGGCGGGCCGCCGGTCCTCCTCCGAGCGGTTCGGCCAGAACGCCATGGCGCGCTCGGCCTGCGCCGTGATGGTCAGGGACGGGTTGACGCCCAGGTTGGCCGAGACGGCGGAGCCGTCCACGACGTGCAGGCCGGGGTGGCCGTAGACGCGGTGGTAGGGGTCGATCACCCCGGTCTCGGCGGAGTCGCCGATGGCGCAGCCGCCGAGGAAGTGCGCGGTCATCGGGATGTCGAACAGGTCGCCCCAGGCGCCGCCCGGGATGCCGCCGATCTCCTCGGCGATCCGGCGGGTCGCCTCGTGCCCCTCGGGGATCCAGGTCGGGTTCGGCTCACCGTGCCCGGCGCCCGCGCGGACGTCCCAGCCGAACGGGCCCTTCTTCGGGCTCAGCGTGATCGAGTTGTCGCGGGTCTGCATGACCAGGGCGATGACCGTCCGCTCCGACCAGTGCCGGACGTCGAGGAGCTGGAGGAGGTCGCCCGGCCGGCGCAGCACCTCGCGGGCGAACTTGCGGATCCGGGGCGTGTGCGGCTCGCCCGGCCGGTCGCCGTCCACCAGGAGGGTCTGCAGGGAGGCGAGCAGGTTCGAGCCCCGGCCGTACCGGACGGGCTCGACGTGGGTGTCCGGCGTCGGATGGAACGACGACGTGATCGCGACGCCCTCGGAGAAGTCCGGGCCCGGCCTGCCGGCCCGCCGCCCGCCGCCGAGGATCGCCTCGGAGTTGGTGCGGGTCAGCGCGCCGAGCCGGTCGGACAGGCGCGGCAGCAGCCCGGTCGACTTGAGCTTGTGCAGAAGCTTCTGCGTCCCGTAGGTGCCGGCGGCGAAGACGACCTGCTCGGCGGTGAGCGTCTTGCGGTTGCGGCCGAACGAGCCGGTACGGACGATCTCGACCTCGTACCCGCCCCCCGCGCGCGGCCGCACCGAGGTGACGCGGCTGAGCGGCATCACCCGGGCGCCCGCCTTCTCGGCCAGGTACAGGTAGTTCTCCGTCAGCATGTTCTTCGCACCGTGGCGGCAGCCCACCATGCACTCGCCGCACTCCAGGCAGCCCCGCCGGCGCGGGCCCGCCCCGCCGAAGTAGGGGTCGGCGCTCTCGACCCCCGCTCCCTTCCCGAAGTAGACGCCGACCGGCGTCCTGACGAACGTCTCGCCCTTGCCCATCCGGTCGGCGACCCGCTTCAGGACCTTGTCGGCCGCGGTCGTCGTCGGGTTCTGGACGACGCCGAGCATGCGCTTCGCCTGCTCGTAGTAGGGCGCCAGCTCGTCCCGCCAGTCGGTGATGTGCGCCCACTGCCGGTCCTTGAAGAACGGCTCCGGCGGCACGTACAGCGTGTTGGCGTAGTTGAGGGAGCCGCCGCCGACGCCCGCGCCCGCCAGCACCATCACGCGGCTCGACTTCGCGCCGCGGACGAGGTGCATCCGCTGCATGCCGGTCAGGCCGAGCGCGGGCGCCCACAGGTAGCGGGCGATGCGCCAGTTCGTCTTCGGCAGCTCCGGATACCGGGACCCCGGTGCGCCGCCCGGATCGGTGTCGAAGCGGCGCCCGGCCTCGATGACGCCGACCCGGTAGCCCTTCTCGGTCAGCCGCAGCGCCGAGACGCTGCCGCCGAACCCCGACCCGACGACGAGCACGTCGAAGTCATGCTTCACAGGCGATCCCTACTTGATCCGCAGCTTCTTCATGAGCTTGATGCCCGTGGCCATGTAGTCGGCGAACGTGTCGTAGCCGATGGCGCCGGGCGGCTCCAGGTCCATGATGTGCTGGCTCGCGACGGTCTGGACCTCGGTGAACTTCAGCAGCCCCTCGGACCCGTGGCGGCGTCCCACACCGGACTGCTTCATCCCGCCCATCGGGGAGTCGTAGGAGGCGTAGGCGGCCCCGTAGCCGTCGTTGATGTTGACCGTCCCCGCCTGGATGCGGGCGGCGAGGCGGCGGCCCCGCGCGGGGTTCTTCGTCCACACCGACGCGTTCAGCCCGTAGGGCGTGTCGTTGGCGCGGGCGACGACCTCGTCCTCGTCCCGGTACTTGTAGACCGCGACGACGGGGCCGAACGTCTCGTTCGCGCACAGGTCCATGTCGCCGTCCACGTCCGCGAGGACCGTCGGCTCGTAGAACAGCGGACCGACGTCGGGACGGGCCTTCCCGCCGGCCAGGACGGTCGCGCCCTTCTCGACGGCCTGGTCGACGTGCGCCGTCACCGCGTCCAGCTGGCGCCTGTGGGTCAGCGAGCCCATCTCGGCGTCGAAGTCCAGGCCGGCGCCGAGCCGCATGCCCTTGACGAGCTCGACGAACCGCGGCACGAACCGGTCGTAGACGTCCTCGTGCACGTACATCCGCTCGATCGAGATGCACAGCTGCCCGGCGTTGGTGAAGCAAGCGCGGACGGCGCCGCGCGCGGCGCGCTCGACATCGGCGTCCGGCATGACGATCATCGGGTTCTTGCCGCCGAGCTCCAGCGAGTAGGCGACCAGCCGCGGCGCGACCTTCTCCGCGATCGCCCTGCCCCCGCGCGTCGAGCCGGTGAACGAGACGTAGTCGGCGTTCTCTACCAGCGGGTCGCCGATCTCGGCCGGCTCCCCGACGACGATCTGCCAGAGGTCCCGGGGCAGCCCGAGCGAGACCAGCAGGTCCAGCACCCACAGGCTGGACAGGCACGTCTGCGTGTCGGGCTTGTGGATCACCGCGTTGCCCGCCATCAGCGCGGGCGCGATGTCGCTGGCGCCGAGCGCGAACGGGTAGTTCCACGGCGCGATGAGCGCCACGACGCCCTTCGGGTGCCGCAGTTCCTGGACGCGGGTCAGTCCCGGCATCATGCCCTTGCGGCGGCGGGGCTTCAGCAGCCGCGGGGCCCGCCGGGCGTAGTAGAGCGAGCACAGCGCGACGTCGAGGAACTCCTCCATCGCGTGGCGGCGCGCCTTGCCGGTCTCCAGCTGGATGATGTCGAGGATCTCCGCGCGCCGGTCGACCAGGGCGTCCGCGAGCCGCAGGAAGGGTTTGGCCCGCTCCCCCGCCGGCAGCGCCGCCCAGGCCCGCTGCGCCTCGCGCGCCCGCTCGTAGGCGGCCCGGACATCCTCGGGGCTCGACAGCGGAACGGTCGCGAGGGGCTCACCGGTGAAGGGGCTCGCGATCGTCGCGGTCCCGGCGCCGTCCGTGGCGACGTGCGAGACCAGCCGGTCGATCAGGGTCTGGGGAAGCGTGTGCCCTGCCGCGCCCTCGGCAGTGCTCGCCGCGTCTTCGGCTGTGCTCGTCGCGCCGTCGGCCGGGTCTGCCGCGCCTTCGGCCGGAACCGTCGGGGATGCCATGCAGGCAGGGTATGACCACCCGCCCATTTTGGCTACCCGCAAGTAACGCGCTACTTGCAGTGATATGCCCCACTGGGGGCTGGTATCTCCGCCGCGCTCGCGCCCTCTTCGCCTGCGACTGACAAACCCCGCCGAACGGACCGTTCCAAGCCAGGTGGAGTTGTGCAAGTCGAAGACTGACCGCCCCCGCCCGGTGTATCCCGAAAGCAGGAGGAGAATCTCAGCGCCGTCGGGGGGCGGCGCTGCCCAGGGGAGGGGACAGCGATGACGGACGCCCGCGGCCACGGGCCCGAGAACGGCGCCGGCCGGCCCGCGGCGCGCCGGGACCGGCGCGAGCAGACCCGCGCCGCCCTGCTCGCCGCCGCCGAGCGCCTGTGGGCCGAACGCGGCATCCACGGCGCCTCGCTCGACGACATAGCGGCGGCCGCGGGCCTCACCAAGGGCGCCGTCTACTCCAACTTCGCCGGCAAGACCGACCTGCTGCTCGCCCTGATGGAGCGCATCACCAGCGCCCGCACCCGGACCGACGTCTGCGACGAGCTCCGCGCCGCCGCCGAGGACGCCGACCCCACGGGCCGCCCGTCCCGCCGCGACACCGACGAGGCCCCCCGCCGCCTGGCCCTGCTCCTGGTCGAGTTCTGGCTCTACGGCATGCGCGACTACGCCGCCGGCTGGCGCATCGCCGACTGGTACGCCGAGCGCCGCGCCCAGCTGGCCCGGGAACTGGAGCCGGCCGACGGTCCCGCGCCCGGCGGGCTCGCCGCGTGCGACCGCGCCACCCTGACCATGGCCCTCGACTTCGGCCTGGCCTTCCAGCACCTCCTCGACCCCGTCCGGGTCCCCGCCGACCTGTACAGCACCGGCAAGACCCTGGTTCAGGGCCGCCCCCGGCCCTGAACCACCGGCGTACCGGTCAGGGGGTGGCGATGGGGACGATGTCGGGGGCGCCCCTGCGGTGGGCGTCGGCCTCCTGGTCGTCCTCCTGGGTCTGCGAGGCGCGCTCGGCCTCGACGCGCTTGCGGTAGTACTCGATCTCGCGGTCGCGCTGCTTCTTGGACCAGCCGAGGACGGGCGCGAGGAGGTCGGCGGCCTCCTGGGCGACGCCGACGCCCCGGTCCCAGGTCTCGATGGAGATGCGGGTGCGGCGGGCGAGGACGTCGTTGAGGTGGCGGGCGCCCTCGTGGGTGGCGGCGTAGACGACCTCGGCGCGCAGGTAGTCGTCGGCGCCGCTCAGCGGCTTGGCGAGGTCGGGCTTGTCGGCGATCAGTTCGAGCAGGTCGTCCAGGAGCGTCCCGTAGCGGCGCAGGAGGTGCTCGATCCGGGCGACGTGCAGCCCCGAGCGCGAGGCGAGGCGGTGCCGGGCGTTCCACATGGCCTGGAACCCGTCGCCCCCGACGAGCGGGATGCGGTCGGTGCAGGACTCGGCGACCTTGCCGTCGAGGCCGTGCGCGACGGCGTCGATGGCGTCCTTGGCCATGACGCGGTAGGTGGTGTACTTGCCGCCCGCCACCAGGACGAGGCCCGGGACGGGGTGCGCGACCACGTGCTCGCGGGAGAGCTTCGACGTCTCCTCGGTCTCGCCGGTGAGGAGGGGGCGCAGGCCCGCGTAGACGCCCTCCACGTCGTCATGGGTGAGCGGGGTGGCGAGGACGGAGTTGACGTGGTCCAGGACGTAGTCGATGTCGGCCTTGGACGCGGCTGGGTGGGCCCTGTCGAGGTCCCAGGCGGTGTCGGTGGTGCCGATGATCCAGTGGCGGCCCCAGGGGATCACGAAGAGCACCGACTTCTCGGTGCGCAGGATGATCCCCGTGGCGGAGTGGATGCGGTCCTTCGGCACGACCAGGTGGATGCCCTTGGACGCCTTCACGTGGATCTGGCCGCGGCCGCCGACGAGCTCCTGGATGTCGTCCGACCACACGCCGGTGGCGTTGACGACCTGCTTGGCGCGGACCTCGCTGGTCGTGTTGCCCTCGAGGTCGCGGATGCGCAGGCCGGTGACGCGCTCCCCCTCGCGCAGGAAACCCAGGCACTGGGTGCGCGAGGCGATCTGGGCGCCGTACTCCGCGGCCGTCCGCAGCGCGGTCATCACGTAGCGGGCGTCGTCGACCATCGCGTCCCAGTACTGGATCGCGCCGGTGAAGGCGTCCTTGCGCAGGGACGGCGCGAGGCGCAGCGCCCCGCGGCGCGTCAGGTGCCGGTGGTGCGGGACGCCGCGGGTGCTGCCCATCTGGAAGGCGAGGAGGTCGTAGAGGGCCACGCCCGCCCCGAAGTACGCGCGTTCCCACACGCGGTGCGTGGTCGGCAGCATGAAGGGGACGGGCTGCACCAGGTGCGGCGCGATCTGCTGGAGCAGCAGCGCGCGCTCGGTCAGCGCCTCCCGGACCAGGTCGAAGTTGTACTGCTCCAGGTACCGCAGGCCGCCGTGGATCAGCTTGGACGACCGCGACGACGTGCCGGACGCGAAGTCGCGGGCCTCGACCACCGCCACCGACAGGCCCCGGGTGGCCGCGTCCAGCGCCGCGCCCGCGCCGACGATGCCGCCGCCGACCACGACCACGTCGAACTCCTCGCGGGCCATGCGGTCGAGCGCTGCGGCGCGCTCGGCCGGGCCGAGCCGCGAGCTCCCAAGGCCGGTCACCGGTGATCCCGTCATCGCGCATCCCCCCACAGCGGTTCGGTTTCCGAACGGTTCTTACCCAAGAGTAAGGACCGGTTCACACCGAGATGCGAATGAACGGACGTGGGGTGGCTCTCAGTCGGTGGACTGGCCGGGGGCCACGACGACCTGGACCCGCTGGAACTCCTTCAGCTCCGTGTACCCCGCGGTGGCCATCGAGCGGCGCAGCGCCCCGATGAGGTTCATGGAGCCGTCCGCGACATGGGACGGGCCGTGCAGGATCTGCTCCATCGTCCCGATCGTCCCGATCTCGATGCGGGTGCCGCGGGGGACGTCGCCGTGGTGGGCCTCGCTGCCCCAGTGGTAGCCGCGCCCCGGCGCCTCGGTGGAGCGGGCGAACGGGGAGCCGACCATCACCGCGTCGGAGCCGCAGGCGAACGCCTTCGCGAGGTCGCCGCTGTTGACCATGCCGCCGTCGGCGATCACGTGCACGTAGCGGCCGCCGGACTCGTCCATGTAGTCGCGGCGGGCCGCGGCCACGTCGGCGACCGCGGTCGCCATCGGGACGGCGACGCCGAGGACCGTGCGCGTCGTGTGCCCGGAGCCGCCGCCGAACCCGACCAGCACGCCGGCCGCGCCGGTGCGCATCAGGTGCAGCGCCGCGGTGTAGGTGGAGCAGCCGCCGACGATCACGGGGACGTCGAGGTCGTAGATGAACTGCTTGAGGTTCAGCGGCTCGGCGCGCCCCGACACGTGCTCGGCGGACACGGTGGTGCCGCGGATCACGAACAGGTCGACGCCGGCGTCGATCACGGCCTTGTGGAACTGGGCGGTGCGCTGCGGCGACAGCCGCGCCGCGACGGTGACGCCCGCCTCGCGGACCTCCTGGATCCGGCGGCCGATCAGCTCCTCCTTGATCGGCTCGGAGTAGATCTCCTGGAGCCGCTGGGTGGCGCGGACGTCGTCCAGCGAGGCGATCTCGGCGAGCAGCGGCCCGGGGTCGTCGTAGCGCGTCCAGAGCCCTTCGAGGTCGAGCACGGCCAGCCCGCCGAGCCGCCCGACCGCGATCGCGATCGCGGGGCTGACGACGCTGTCCATCGGCGCCACGACCAGGGGCATCTCGAACCGGTAGGCGTCGATCTGCCAGGCGACGCTGACCTCCTCGGGATCACGCGTCCGGCGGGACGGCACGATGCCGATGTCGTCGAAGGCGTACGCCCGGCGGCCGCTCTTGCCACGGCCGATCTCCACCTCAGCAGCCACTGCGCGCTTCCTCCACGTGATCCGGTCTTCCCGCGGGCGCGGGATCGAGCCCCGGAAGAGCTTACGTCAGTCAGCGGCCCTGGTAGTTGGGGGCCTCCACCGTCATCTGGATGTCGTGCGGGTGGCTCTCGCGCAGGCCCGCGACGCTGATGCGCATGAGCTTGCCGCGCTCCTGGAGCTCGGGGACGGTGCGGGTGCCCGCGTACCACATCGACTGGTGGAGCCCGCCGACGAGCTGGTGCGCGACGTTGGCGAGGGGCCCCCGGTAGGGGACCTGGCCCTCGACGCCCTCGGGGATCAGCTTCTCCTCGGCGTTGACGTCGGCCTGGGCGTAGCGGTCCTTGGAGTAGGAGGCGCCGCGCTCGCGGTTGCGCATCGCGCCGAGCGAGCCCATGCCCCGGTAGGACTTGTACTGCTTGCCGTGGACGAAGATCAGCTCGCCCGGGGACTCCTCGACGCCCGCGAGCAGGCTGCCGAGCATCACGGTGTCGGCGCCCGCGACGAGGGCCTTGGCGATGTCGCCGGAGTACTGCAGGCCGCCGTCCCCGATCACCGGGACGCCCGCCGCCTTCGCCGCGCGGGCCGCCTCGAAGATCGCGGTGATCTGCGGCACGCCGACCCCGGCGACGATGCGGGTGGTGCAGATGGAGCCGGGGCCCACGCCGACCTTGATCGCGTCGGCGCCCGCGTCCACCAGCACCTGGGCGCCCGCCTCGGTGGCGACGTTCCCGCCGACGACCTGGACGGACGAGTTGCCCTTGATCGCGGCGATCGTGTCGGCGACGCCCTTGGAGTGGCCGTGCGCCGTGTCCACGATGATCACGTCGGTGCCGGCCTCGATGAGGGCGCGGGCGCGGCGCAGGGCGTCCTCGCCGACGCCCACGGCCGCGGCGACGAGCAGGCGGCCGTCGGCGTCCTTGGTGGAGTCGGGGTACTGCTCGCTCTTGGTGAAGTCCTTGGTGGTGATCAGGCCCTTGAGCCGGCCCTCGCCGTCGACGAGCGGGAGCTTCTCCACCTTGTTGCCCGCGAGCAGGCGGAACGCCTCCTCGCGCGAGACGTCCACCGGGGCGGTGATGAGCGGCATCGCCGTCATGACCTCGCGGACGGAGCGCGACAGGTCGGTCTCGAAGCGCATGTCGCGGTTGGTCACGATGCCGACCAGCACGCCGCGCACGTCGGTGACCGGCACCCCGGAGATCCGGTAGCGGGCGCACAGCGCCTCGACGTCGGCGAGCGTGGCGTCCGGCAGGCAGGTCACCGGATTGGTGATCATCCCGGCCTCGGAGCGCTTCACCCGGTCGGCCTCAGCGGCCTGCTCCTCGATCGACATGTTGCGGTGCAGCACGCCGATGCCGCCCTGGCGCGCCATCGCGACCGCGGTGCGGGCCTCGGTCACGGTGTCCATCGCCGCCGAGACGAGCGGGATCCGCAGCGAGATCTCGCGGGTCAGCCGGGTCGTGGTGTCGGCCTCGCCGGGCTGCAGGTCGGAGTAGCCCGGCAGCAGGAGCACGTCGTCGAAGGTCAGGCCCTGCGGGAGGAACTTGTCGGGCTCGGCGGCGGGGTTCATGACAACCTTCCCGTGGTGGTGGCGGCATCGGGCCAGGTCACGAGCGACCCTGTCCCCATGGTAGGGGCTGAGCCCGCGGCCGGGCGGGCTTTGCTGGCGGCGGTCACGTGGTGTTGATGACATCTGCCAACACGCCGGGCGGTCCTCCGCATTCCCCTCCGCGTTCCCCTCCGTGCCCGCACGCTTCGCGCCCGTTCGCGCACGGAGGAGGCCGGGGGGTGCACCTCCCGGGGCCTCGCGCAGTAGCGTGGGTACGTGCACGACGATGCTCCGCTCGACCCGTTCGCCGGAGATCCGGAGGATCCGGCGGCGGCGCTCGGCGACCCGGGCGACGAGACCGCTCCGCTCAGTGTGACGGAGCGGGAGGACGTGCTGGCCGACCTCGCCGACCTGGAGGTCTTCCGGGCCCTGCTGGAGCCGCTCGGGGTGCGGGGCCTCACGGTCGACTGCGGCGACTGCGGCAAGATGCACTACATCGACTGGGAGCTGCTGCACGGCAACCTGCGCCACCTGCTGGACGAGGGCCTCCCCCGCGTGCACGAGCCCGCGCTGTCCCCCGATCCGGTCGACTACGTCAGCTGGGAGTACGCCCGCGGCTACGTTGACGGCGTGATCGACAGCGAAGAGGGCCGCGACGAGAACTGACCGCGCGGGCGCGCACCCGGCCTGACGCGGCGGGCGCGCACGCCGCGGCCGTCAGTCGCCGGTCGGACGGTTCTGGTACTCGAGGGCGCGCTTGCGGGCGATCCGGCGCAGGTCGTCGAGGCGGGGCCTCGGGTCGGCCGTCGGCCGCGCCTCGGGACTCTCCACCGGCTCCGCGAACATCGTCGGGGCCTCCTGCCTGAGGGGAGGACGGCGCGGCAGGTGCCGGGGGGAGGGCCCCTCCGGGCGCCGCCTGAGCTGCCGGTTCTCCCCGCGCTCAGGGTCGCCGGACGGCGTGCGCGCCGCGGGACGTCCCGCCTCCGGGGCCGGGCGCGCGGGCGGCCGCGGCCTCCGGCGGATGCCGGCGGCCGTGTCGGCCGCGCGGTCCGCCTCCTCCACCACGCCGGAGGCGCTCGGCGCCGGGGAGGCGGTGGTGCGTTCGGTGACGCCGCCTCCCGCGGCCGCGACGCCGCTGCTGGCGAGGACGGCGCCGGCCACGCCCAGGGCCACGATGGTGCGCGGCCCGCGGCGGCGCGGGCCGGGGCCCGAGGGGGCGGGCGGGCCGGGGGCGTCGCAGGCCTGCTCGTCGACGTCGACGATCAGGGCGCGCAGGAGCCGCACCGCGGGGTCGCGGTCGTCGTCCGGCGGGGCGGCGGGGCGGGCCCCGGCGGGCGCCTCCGCGGGGCCGGCGGCGGGACCTTCAGCGGGGCCCGCGGAACCGGCAGCGTCCCGCGCCGCCAGCGCCTCGAAGAGCGCGTCGGTACGGCGCACGGCGGACAGGTCCACGGGCGGGACGGCGGGCGGGCGGGACGGCGGAGCCTGCGCCGGAGCGTCGCCGGAGCGGGCGGGCTCGTCCGGATCCGGGGCGCCCCGCAGGCCGGTGAGGGGGCCGCGCTCCGTCAAGCGATCGACTCCTCTCTGGCCATCGCACGGAGCCGGGCCAGGGCCCGGTGCTGCGCGACCCGTACCGCCCCCGCGGACATGCCCAGCACATTACCGGTCTCCTCCGCCGACAGGCCCGCGACGACCCGCAGCAGCACCAGCTCGCGCTGGTGCTCGGGAAGCCGGGTGAGCAGGTCGCGGGCGCGCTGCGCCTCGATGTAGCGGACCACCGTCTCCTCGGGGCCCGGGCGGTCGTCCGGACCGTCCGGCAGGTCCTCGGTGGGCACGGCGGCGCGGACCGCGCTGCGCAGCGCGTCCGCGATCTTGTGCGCGGCGATGCCGAAGACGAAGGACGCGAACGGCCGGCCCATGTCCCGGTAGCGGGGAAGGGCCGACAGGACGGCGATGCAGACCTCCTGCGCCACGTCGTCGGCGATGTGGTACTGCCCGGAGACCCGGCCGAGCCGGGCCCGGCAGTACCGCACGATCATGGGGCGCACCTCGGCGATGAGGACCTCGATGGCGCCCGGATCGCCCTGCACGGCGAGATGGGTCAGCTCCCTGAGGTCGCCGTCGCCGGAGTCCGCGGCACGCAGCGCCCGCGCCGAACGGGCGGGGTCGCGAGGCGAGGGAGGGGCGGGCCCGTTCGAGGGGGCGGCGGCGCGCGCGGTCACGGTCCCGGCGAAGCATCCCTCGGTCACGTCAAGCATGATGCCCAGCACCCCCGGGCGTGTCTCCACTGTCCTCTACAACGGAATGGTCACAGTGCGGGAGCGAACCTGGAGTTACTACGCGTCGTGGTCATCGCGCTGCCGGGCGTGGCGGACTTTTCCATGGCGGGACCCCGGACGCGGCGAGACCCCCGCCCGGACGGACGGGGGTCTCGCCTACGCTCTCCCGGCGGGACGGGCCCGCCGGGTCGGCCGATCTCAGTGGCCGTGACCGTGGCCGTGGCCGTGACCGCCGCCGGCGGCCTCCTCGGCCTCCTCCGGCTTGTCGACGACGAGCGCCTCGGTGGTGAGCAGCATGCCCGCGATGGAGGCGGCGTTGGTGACCGCCGAGCGGGTGACCTTCACCGGGTCGATGACGCCCTGGGCGATCAGGTCGCCGTACTCGCCGGTGGCGGCGTTGTAGCCGTGCCCGGCCTGCAGCTCCTCCACCTTGGAGACGACGACGTAGCCCTCCTGGCCGGCGTTCTCGGAGATCCAGCGCAGCGGCTCGGGCAGCGCGCGGCGGACCGCCTCGGCGCCGGTGGCCTCGTCGCCGGACAGGCCGAGGGCGCCGAAGCCCTCCTTGGCGACGTGCACCAGGGCGCTGCCGCCGCCGGAGACGATGCCCTCCTCGATGGCCGCGCGGGTCGCCGAGATGGCGTCCTCCAGGCGGTGCTTCTTCTCCTTCAGCTCCACCTCGGTGGCGGCGCCGACGCGCAGCACGCAGACGCCGCCGGCCAGCTTGGCCAGGCGCTCCTGCAGCTTCTCGCGGTCCCAGTCGGAGTCGCTGTTCTCGATCTCCACCTTGATCTGGTTGATCCGGGCGGAGACCTCGTCCGCCGCACCCTCGCCGTCGACGACGGTGGTGGCGTCCTTGGTGACGGTGATCCGGCGGGCGCGGCCGAGGTCCTCCAGCCCGATCGAGTCGAGCTTGAGGCCGATGGCCTCGCTGACGACCTGGCCGCCGGTCAGGGTGGCCATGTCGCCGAGCATCGCCTTGCGGCGGTCGCCGAAGCCGGGGGCCTTCACCGCGACGGACAGGAAGGTGCCGCGGATCTTGTTGGCCACCAGCAGCGCCAGGGCCTCGCCCTCGACGTCCTCGGCCACCACGAGCAGCGGCTTCTTGGTCTGGGCGACCTTCTCGGCCAGCGGCAGGAACTCCTGCACGTTGGAGATCTTGCCGTCCACGATCAGCACGTAGGCGTCCTCCAGGACGGCCTCCATGCGCTCGTGGTCGGTCACCATGTGCGGCGACAGGTAGCCCTTGTCGAACTGGAGGCCCTCGGTGAACTCCAGCTCGAGGCCCATCGTGTGGGCCTCCTCGACGGTGATGACGCCGTCCTTGCCGACCTTCTCGAACGCCTCGGCGATCAGCTCGCCGATCTGCGGGTCCTGCGCGGAGATGGTCGCGACGTGCGCGATCTCGCCCTTCTCCTCGACCTCGCGCGCCGTCTTCAGCAGCTGGTCGGAGACGTACTGGGCGGCCGCGTCGATGCCGCGCTTGAGGGCGAGCGGCGAGGCGCCGGCCGCCACGTTGCGGGTCCCTTCGCGGACCAGCGCCTGCGCGAGGACGGTCGCCGTGGTGGTGCCGTCGCCCGCGATGTCGTTGGTCTTGGTCGCCACTTCCTTGGCGAGCTGGGCCCCGAGGTTCTCGTAGGGGTCCTCCAGCTCCACCTCGCGGGCGATGGTGACGCCGTCGTTGGTGATCGTCGGCGCGCCGAACTTCTTGTCGATGACGACGTTGCGGCCGCGCGGGCCGATCGTCACCTTGACGGCGTCCGCGAGAGCGTTGACGCCGCGCTCAAGAGCCCGGCGAGCGTCCTCCTCGAACTCCAGGATCTTCGCCATGCGGATACTCCTCTTTCACGCGATCCGCCCCGGCGGGCCGCCCGAAGGCGGCGCCGACCGGGGCGGGTGCATCACGTCTCGGTGATTACTTCTCGATGACCGCGAGCACGTCGCGGGCCGAGAGGACGAGGTACTCCTCGCCGTTGTACTTGACCTCGGTGCCGCCGTACTTGCTGTAGAGCACGACCTCGCCGACCTTGACGTCGACGGGGACGCGCTCGCCCTTGTCGTCGACGCGACCCGGACCAACGGCAAGGACGGTGCCCTCCTGGGGCTTCTCCTTGGCGGTGTCCGGGATCACCAGGCCCGACGCGGTGGTGGTCTCGGCCTCAAGCGGCTGGACGACGATGCGGTCCTCAAGCGGCTTGAGAACAACCTTGGTGGCGGTCGTCACGATCTGACCTCCCCTTCGATTGGTCCTCGGCCGGCCATGGATGACCGACCAGCACATGTGACAGAAGAGGCGACCCTGGACCGGCCTGCCGTCGCGGGTGCCAGACCGACCTTCGTCGCTGTAGTTGGCACTCTACCCTTGAGAGTGCCAACCGCGAGACTATTCCGTGCCCGTTGGCCCGTCAACACGGACACGAGCCCGCCCCGCGGCCGTCTCCGGACGTTCACCGGCGGCCGGCCACCGGCCCTGCCGCTAACTTCCACCCTATGGACATCGCGGCGTTCCGGGCCCTGCACACTCCCTCCGGCCAGGCGCTCCTCCAGGAGGCGGCCGAGGCGGACGTGAGCGAGGACGGCCTGCTCGCCACGGCGTCGCGGCTGCGCGAGCGGCACGATCCGCCGCTCGTGGCCGCCGCGCTGACGCAGGTCCGGTTGCGGAGAAGGGCCCGGGCCAAGTTCGGCGCCGAGGCCGACCGCATGTACTTCACGCAGGCGGGGCTTGAGCAGTCGACCCGCGCGAGCGTGGCGGCCTACCGCGCCGGACGGTTCGCCGACCGGCTGCCCGCCGGGCGCGTGCTGGAGCTGGGATGCGGGATAGGCGCCGACCTCATCGCCCGAGCGCGCGCGGGCCTGGCCGGAGTGGGCGTGGAACTGGACCCGTTGACCGCTGAGGTGGCCCGCGCCAACGTGGCGGTCTTCGGGCTGGACGGCCTGGCCTCCGTACGGGTCGGGGACGCCACCAAGGAGGATCCGTCCGGATTCGACGCGGTTTTCGCCGACCCTGGACGTCGCACCACACGGGGCCGCGTCTTCGATCCCCGCTCTTATGAGCCGCCGTTCGACGTCGTCCTGGCCATGGCCGGCCAGGCGCCCGCGGCCTGCGTGAAGGTCGCGCCGGGCATCCCGCATGAGGCCGTCCCGGACGACGCAGAGGCCGAGTGGGTCTCGGTCGGGGGTGACGTCAAGGAGGCGGCCCTCTGGCTGGGCGGGCTGGCCGGCGACGTGCGGCGGCGAGCCACCCTCCTCTCGTCCGACACCCACCTCTCGGATAGAGGGCCCCAGGTGTGGACCCTGACTCCTCAGGGGCCGGACGTCCCAGACGTACGGGCGTGGGGCCGTTACCTGTACGAGCCTGACGGCGCCGTGATCCGGGCCCACTTGGTCGGCGAAGTCGCGGATTTGGTCGACGGCGGCCTGGCCGACCCCCACATCGCCTACGTCACGTCCGACGAGCTGCGCCCGACGCCCTTCGCCTCCGCCTACGAGGTGGAAGACGTGATGCCGTTCTCCGTGAAGCGGCTGCGCGCCGAGCTGCGCCGCCGCGAGATCGGCGTGCTGACCGTCAAGAAGCGCGGCTCCGCCGTCGACGTCGACCGGCTCCGCCGCGACCTCGGCTTCGGGGGGCGCCGCGCGGGACGCGGCGCCCGGGAGCTGACCCTCGTGGTGACGCGCGTGGGACGGGACCCCGTCGCCCTTCTGACGCACGCCGTCCCCGGGAGCTGACCGGCCGGCCGGCGGGGCCTGACCCGCCCGGAACGGGCGCCGTCCGGCAACCCTGCCCAAAGATCTTCCACTCGGCGCCGCAACGCCAAGCGGGAGGGGGCGACGCGCCACGGCGGTGCAAATCATCGCCGCATTCCGGCATTGCGCGCACCAGGGATTGCGGCCGCCCGGCAAGGGCGCGGCGCGGCGCGAAAATCGGCGCGGCGAGATCAACCGGCGCGAGAACACCAAGACAGGTTCACCGGGCGGGCCACCGGCTCCCCAAAAGCCCTCCCGAAAAGGCCGGGAACGCGCCCCGCCGCATGACGTCCGCCGCACACGCGTCGGGCCGCCGTAGCCGCCCGCGCGGTTCGGGAACTGCCGATGTTGGACGAGATGTACGGACAGAACGGCACCCGGAACGCCGGACCCGTCCCGCACCGCCCGCCGGCGTCCACCCCCTCTATCCCCCCAAGAAGGGCAATGACCGCAAAGCGCGTAACTCGCCATGCATTCGGCGGTATCTCACTATTCCACCTAGTCGGATAACAGGCGCATTCCGCAGAACTCGCAATCTTCTCTGCTACCCGTTTTAGCCGCGCTCTACACGCACTACAGTGGCCACTCCAGAGATTCATTTGCCGTGCGTCATTTCGTCGCGCCGGCACACGAAGGAGCATCGGGTGGAAACGAATCACAACTTCCTGCAGACGGGGGGTCAACCGGTCTCGGATCGGATGCGGGAGTTGCTCGCCCGTGCGGCGCAGGACCACGTCTACGAACAGCGCTCACAGGGGCAGGTCCTGGACGAGATCCGCCAGCGCCTTGAAGGCATGGAGTGGCTTCTCCGCGAGGTCCGGGAGCGGGAGCTCACCGGGCTGACCGGACAGATCGAGAGCGTCCGAGGTCAGGTCGACGACCTGTCCGGCAAGCCCCCTGAATGGGCCGAGGGCCTGGCCGAGCACATCGAGGCGTTCGGCGAGCGGGTCAAGCCCGTCGCCGAACTGCCCGCGCTGTGGGCCGACGTCGGCGTGGTGGCCGAGAACGTCGACGAGGGCCTGACCCGCATCCAGGCCGTCCTCGACTCCGCGCAGCAGATCACCGACGCCACGCAGCAGGCGTCGCAGCGCATGGACGAGATGACCAAGCGGCTGGACAAGCTCCAGGGCAGCATGGAGGCCGCGTCCGTCCGCTTCAACCGGCTCGACAAGTCGCTCGCCGAGCTCGGTCACCGGTCCGAGCGGCTCGAACACTCGGTCAACGGGGTCACGTCACGGGTCGACCAGGCGCTCGGCGAGATGGCCGAGCGGATGGAGCAGGGCCTCGAGGCGGTCAACGGCCGGGTCGAGGGCGTCGGCGGCCGCCTCGACGGCCTCGACGGGCGGCTGGACGGCGTCGACGGCCGCCTCGAAGGGGTGTCGGGCAAGCTCGGCGGGCTGGACGGCCGGTTCGAGAGCGTCGACGGACGCCTCGACGGGCTCGGCGAGCGGATCAACCGGCTGCCCGCCACCCTGGAGATCGCCGAGGTGCACCGGCTGCTGGCCGAGCTCGCGCAGCGCCCGGCGGCCGAGTACGGCGACCGGTTCGACGCGCTGGAGAAGCACCTGGCCGAGGCCGTCGACCCGCTGATCGAGGAGCTGCGCGCCCGGCCGGACCGCGACGAGGTCAAGGCCACCATGTCGCAGATCGCCGAGACCGCCTACAGCGACGTCGCCAAGCGCATGGACGAGTTCTCCCGCAGGTTCGAGGACGTGCACGACGACGTCCGCAAGCGCATCGAGACCATCCACGAGGAGGTCACCAAGCGGGTCGACGGAGCGCTGGAGGAGTTCACCACCCAGGTCGACATCGTCTCCCGCCGGGTCGAGTCGGTGCACGCCGACGTCGCCAAGCAGGTGGAGTCCGTGCACAGCGAGGTGTCGCGGCAGGTCAGCGGCGTCCACCACGACTTCGGCAAGCGGATCGGCGACATCCACGAGGACGTCACGCGCCAGGTCGGCAGCATCCACGACGACGTCGCCAAGCAGGTCGGGACCATGCAGGAGGACGTCGCGCGCCAGGTCGGCGGCGTCCAGGCCGAATTCGCGCGGAAGGTGGAGACCATGCAGGACGAGGCCGCGCGCCGCGCCGACGCGGCGGCGGCCGACTTCGTCAAGCGCTTCTCCCACGTCGAGGACGAGGTCGGCCGGAAGATGGACGGTGTCCACGACGATGTGTCCAAGCAGGTCAACGCGGTGCACGAGGACGTGCTGAAGCGGCTGTCCACCCTGGAGGAGACGATGCTCGCGCTCGCCGAGGCGCTGCTGCGTCCCCGCCGCGAGGCCAAGGACTGACGAGCGTCCGGGTGGGGCCGGCGCGGGCCCCACCCGGCATCCAGATCCCTCCCGGTATCCGCGGCATTCGTCCCGCGAACCGCCGGGACGACCGAAGATGCTTCCTTCATGTCACCCCGATGACGTGCGTTTTGTTACTTTCCGTCTTCGCAAAATCACTCCCAATACCCTTCGGAATCCGTTTTCATGGATCAGGTGACCCACCTTCCGGCTCCCTGCCTGCCGACCGGCGTCCCGCCCGGGCACACCACCCTGCGATGGGTGGAGGAGTGCCTCGGCAAGGGCGCCGAGGTCCGCATGGTGCGGCCCCTCGCCGGCGGCTCCGCCCACGCCAACCACGCCCTCCTCGTCGAGAGCCGCTCCGGCGAGGCCCATCACCTCGTCCTGCGCCGCTGGACCACCCGAGAGGCCGCCCCCCGCCACTGCTACGGCGACGCCGAGTTCTCCCCCGAGCGGGAGATCGCGGCGCTCGCGCTGCTCGCCGGCTGCGAGGTCCCCGCACCGTCCCTGGTCGCCGCCGACCCGTCGGGCGCCTACTGCGACGTTCCCGCCCTGCTCATCACCCGGCTCCGGGGCCATCCGCCGCGCCCGTCCCCCGACGACCTGCCCGAGTACCTGATCCAGCTGGCCGCCGCGCTGCTGTCGGTGCACGAGCTGAACGGCGCGTCCACGATGCCGCCGTACGTCCCGCACAACCGCCTCGACGTGCGGCTCCCGCCCAAGCACGCGCTCCGCCCCGACCTGTGGGAACGCGCCTTCGAGGTCGCCGCCCGGCCCGCCCCGGAGGCGCCCGCCCGGTTCATCCACCGCGACTACGACGCCGACAACACGCTGTGGTCCTACGGCGGGCTCACCGGCATCGTCGACTGGTCGGACGCCTCGTCCGGCCCCATCTCCGTCGACATCGCCTGCATGCGCCGCGGCCTGGCGCTGCGCTACGGCGCGTCCGTCGCCGACCGCTTCCTGTGCTCGTTCGACCAGGTCTCCGGCGGCCACGCGCACGACCCGTACTGGGACGTCCGCGCGCTCCTCGACCTGCTCCCCGAAGACGACGCCCGCCTGGTCGACGAGCCCCAGGTCCCCCTCTACGAGGACTACCTCGACAGGCTCCTCGCCCAGTGCTGAGGCGCGGCGGCGCGCGCGTTCAGGGCACGAGGACGGCCTCGATCGGGAGGCTGGAGTCGGCGGGCAGTTCCAGGTCGGACGGGCCGATCCCGGAGGCCACCAGCTCCGAGCCCAGGGCGGCGACCATGGCGCCGTTGTCGGTGCACAGCTTCGGCCGCGGGACCCGCAGGTGGACCCCGGCCGCCGCGCACCGTTCCGCGGCGAGGGCGCGCAGCCGCGAGTTGGCCGCGACGCCGCCGCCGATCAGCAGGTGGTCGACGCCGTTGTCCTTGCAGACCTTCAGCGCCTTCTGCGTCAGGACGTCCACGACGGCCTCCTGGAAGGACGCGGCGACGTCGGCGACCGGGACGGGCTCGCCCGCGCGCTCCTTCGCCTCGACCCAGCGCGCCACGGCCGTCTTCAGGCCGGAGAACGAGAAGTCGTAGGTGCCGTCGTTGTACTTGCCGCGCGGGAACGCGATCGCGGCCGGGTCGCCCTCGCGGGCCATGCGATCGATGACGGGCCCGCCCGGGAACCCGAGGTCGAGGACCCGGGCGACCTTGTCGAACGCCTCGCCCGCCGCGTCGTCCACCGTGCTGCCCAGGGGCCGGACGTCGCCCGCCACGTCCGGGACCAGCAGCAGGGACGAGTGGCCGCCCGAGACCAGCATCGCCACGCACGGCTTCGGCAGCGGGCCGTGTTCGAGCTGGTCGACGCACACGTGCGCGGCCAGGTGGTTGACGCCGTAGAGCGGCTTGCCGAGCGACAGCGCGTACGCCTTGGCGGCGGCGACGCCGACCATCAGCGCGCCCGGCAGCCCCGGGCCCGCGGTCACCGCGAACGCGTCCACGTCGGTGAACGCCACCCCGGCGTCCGCGAGCGCGCGTTCGACGGTCGGCCCCATCGCCTCCAGGTGCGCGCGCGACGCGACCTCCGGCACGACGCCGCCGAACCGGGCGTGCTGGTCCACGCTGGAGGCGATCGCGTCCGCCAGCAGCGTGTGCCCGCGCACGATCCCGACCCCGGTCTCGTCGCAGGACGTCTCGATGCCGAGCACCAGTGGCTCGTCCCGAATCACGTGAGTCTCCCTGTCTCCCCGTTCGCCCTGTCTTCCCGTCCGTCCCCAGGGCTCCTTGTTCCGCTCCGGCTCAGTCGGGCCTGGTGAAGCCCATGGGCGGACGTTCGCGGAGCTTGCGGCACATGACGATCGCGTCCACGTCCGAGGGCTGGTAGTAGCGCTTGCGGATGCCGACCCGCTCGAAACCGAACCGCTCGTAGAGGCGGTGGGCGGCGTCGTTGTCGGCCCGGACCTCCAGGAACACCGACTCGCTGCCGCGCCGGACGGCCTCCTCCAGCAGGGCGGTGAGCAGCACCGCGCCGATGCCGCCCTTGCGGCGGTCCGCGCGCACACCGATGGTCTGCACGTCGGCCTGCCCGCCCGCCGCGGCCAGCCCCGCGTAGCCGACGATCTCGCCGCCGGGCGTCTCCGCGACGACGTAGTACCGGGTGCGCGGCTGGTCGGCGAGCTCGCCGGCGAGCATCTCCTCGCTCCAGGTGTCCTCCGGGAACAGCACCCGGTCGAGGCGGTGGACGGCCGGAAGGTCCGCACCGGTCATGGGCCGCAGGACGACGTCGCTCACGCCGGCGTCACCTTCTTGCGGGGGCCCGGCTCCTTCGCGTCGGGCCGGCGCAGGTAGAGGGGCTCCGGCGGCAGCAGCTCGGGCCCCTTCAGGCCCGACAGCCGAGCGACGGCGAGCTCCGCCAGGGCGCTCGCGGTGGGCAGCAGCGGCTCGTGCCCGGAGCCTCCGAGGACCTCCGGGTACAGGGCCGCGCCCTCGCCCACGACGGGCAGCCCCTCGGGCGCGCCCTTCAGCACGTCCGCCGCCGGGCCCACGGCGGGCTCGGTGGCGCGGAACCGCGCCGAGTCGTAACGCGCCCAGTAGACCTCCTTGCGGCGGGCATCGGTGGCGACGGCGAACGGCCCTTCGCGCTTCGTGGCCCAGGCCATGATGTCGAGCGTGCAGACGCCGTGCACGGGAACGCTGAGGGCCTCGCCCATCGCGCGGGCGGTGACCAGCCCGACCCGCAGGCCCGTGTAGGGCCCCGGCCCGACGCCGACGGCGATCGCACTGAGATCGTCGGGGGCCGCCCCCGCCTCCGCCATCACTTCCGCGATGGACGGGGTGAGCAGCTCGGTGTGGCGCCGCCGGTCGACGGCCTCCGCCAGGCCGCGCGGCACCGCGCCCTCTCCCGGGGTCCACTCGTACAGCGCCACGGTGATCGCGGCGGTCGCGGTATCGAAAGCCAAGACCAGCACGGGTTGTAAGCCTACCGGCCACGGGCGCGGACTGGTCCGGCTCTCGCCCAGGCGGGCTCGCCCCGGCTCAGGAGCGGCTCGGCCGGCTCAGGAGCGGCTCAGGGCGGTGACGACGGCCTTGGTGACATCGGTGGCGCCGCCGGTGGCGGCGTCCGACGACAGCGGATCGCCCTTGTCCGAGCCCGAGTAGTGCACGGTGACCAGGACGTTGGCGACCCGGACGTTGCCGACGGCCTCGCCGGAGCCCTGGTTGTCGTCGACGCTGTAGACGATGTAGCCCTCGTCGCCGACGCCGGTCAGCCGGATCTTGTCGGTGAGCTTCTGCCCGGCCAGCAGCGCCTTGCCGGACTCGTCGGCGGTCCGCTCGGTCGCGAACGTCTTGCGGGCGGCGTCCGTCGGGGAGGCCGCGGCCCCGGCCGCGATCGCGCGCAGCTCGATCGTGAGCTGCCGCCTCTTCTCGCCCGCGTAGGCGCCCCACACGCACTGGTTCTGCTGGTCGTCGCCCTGGTAGTTGTCGGCGTCGGTGCGCTCGGACTCGGGCGCCAGCCGGCCGATCAGGTCGTCGCCGACGATCGTGCAGGAGTCGGGGACGGCGGTGCGCTCGCCCTTGGCCGCCGGGGCGTTGTCCGTGGCGCCGCTGCCGACGACCTGGCCGGCGCTCTTGTCGCCGCTCGCGCCGACGCCGGTCAGGACGGCGAACGCCGCGAGCCCGCAGACGGCGACGCCGACGACCGCGCCGCCGAGGACGACGGCCCAGCGCCGCCCGGTGCGGCGCTCGCGCGCCACCCGGTGGCTGCCGCTGCGGTAGCCGGCGCCGCCGCGGTGGGTGCCGCTCCCCGTCCGGTATCCGCCGCTCTCGGTGCGGTAGTCGGCGCTGCCGGCCCCCTGGCCGGTACCGGTCTCGTACGGGCCGGTCTCCCGCTGGTACGGGCCGCTGCCCGGCCGGCCCGACGAGTAGCGCCCGTACGGGTCCTCGCCCGCGCCGTATCCACCGCCGTCCGGCCGGTAACCGCCGCCTGATCCCTGGCCACCGCCCGACGCGCGATAGCTGTCGCGGTAATTCCCGCTGCGATGGCTGCCACTCACCGGCCCCACTCCCGTTCGGATTGATATGTCGCGAAGGTGAGGTTCGTTCCGGCAAAGAGTACGACATCAAGCCGTAAAATGGACCAACCAGCCAGGCAAAAACCGTAGAAGTTGCCAGTCCAAGATCATTCAGGGCCGAGCGCCAGGTCGGACCAGCGATCACCGACCCCGACGATCCTTACCTCGCGCCCCTCTCCCGGCCCGTCCCCGCGAGAAATGATCACTTCCAGCCGGTCCTCGGCGAGGCCTTCGGCGAGCCCTTCTCCCCATTCCACGATCGTCACCGATTCCGCGATCGACGCGTCCAGATCGAGATCGTCGAGCTCCGCGAAACCGCCCAGCCGGTAGGCGTCCACGTGCACCAGCGACGGGCCGCCCGCCAGCGACGGATGCACCCGCGCGATGACGAACGTGGGCGAGGTGATCGGGCCCCGCACCTTCAGCCCCTCGCCGATGCCCTGCGTGAGGGTCGTCTTGCCCGCGCCGAGGTGGCCCGTCATCACGAGCAGGTCGCCCGCCCGCAGCAGCCCGGCCAGGCGCAGCCCGAGCTCGCGCATGTCCTCGGCGGTCGGGACGGTGACGGTGACGGCGTTCACGCGGTGCGCTCCTCTTCCTCTTCCTCGTAGGCGGGACGGACCCGCTCGACCAACCGGCGCAGCCCCCCGGTCACCACGCCCGGGTACTCCAGAGGCAGCACGTGCCCGGCCTCCTCCACCTCGACCAGTTCCGCGTCCGGCAGCGCCGCGGCGATCCGGCGGGCGTGCTCCGCGGGGGTCAGCCGGTCGCGGCCGCCCGCCAGGACGAGCATCGGCACCCCGCCGAGCACGTCCAGGCACCCGATCTTGTCGTGCGCCATCAGCGCCGGGTAGTACTCCGCGATCACGTCGATCGGCGTCTCCCTGATCATCTGCTCCAGGAAGCCCACCACGGACGGGCTGACGTACTTGTCGGCGAACGCCATCTTCCGCGTGACGACGAACGCCAGGTCGGCGCCCAGCCCGCGGGCCTTCTCGACCAGCTCCGCGCGGCGGCCGAGGCCGCGCAGCGTCCCCGGGGCGAGCGGCCGGACGGCCTTGGCCAGCACCAGGGGCAGCCCCAGCGTCATCTCCCCCATGTCGCCGCAGGAGGTGTTCACCAGCGCCACGCCCACGACCCGCGACCCGAACAGCTCGGGATGCCGGTCCGCCAGCGCCATGATCGACATGCCGCCCATGGAGTGCCCCACGAGGACGACCGGACGATCCGGCGGGACGGCCGCCTCCAGCACCGCGCGCAGGTCGTCGCCGGTCTGCTCGATCGTCGCGTCCCCGGGCCCGCCGCGTCCCGAACGGCCGTGGGCGCGCTGGTCCCAGAACACCAGCCGCAGCGAACCCCGCAGGTCGCGGCGCTGGTAGTGCCAGGAGTCCTGGTTCAGGGTGTAGCCGTGGCAGAACACGACGGTGAGGGCGGCGTCGTCGGGCCCGTCGACCTCCACGTGCAGCGGGACGCCGTCGTCCGCCCGGACGGACATCTCCCGCCCGCGCAGCTCCCCGAAGGGCTCGGCCGCGTCGGGGTCCGGGCGCAGCCGCACCCGGCCGACGGCGAAGCGCCGCAGCCCGACCGCCGCGCCCACCCCCGCGGCGCCCACGCCCGCGACGACGCCGGCGACACCGATCCTGCGCCTGTTCCTGCTGTCCATGACCGCGCCCCCTACAGCCCCCCTCCCGGGTACGCCCTCGGTACCCGGGCTCCGATGCGGGTGACGATCTCATACGAGATCGTCCCCAGCGCGTCCGCCCACTCCTGCGCGGTCGGCTCGCCCCGGTCGCCCGGGCCGAACAGGATGATCTCGTCTCCCGCCGCGAGCGGGTCGTCGCCGAGGTCGACGACGAACTGGTCCATGCAGACCCGCCCGGCGATCGTCCTGCGGCGCCCGCCCGCGAGGACCTCCAGCACGTTGGACCCGTGCCGCGGGATCCCGTCCCCGTACCCCACGGGCACCACGGCCAGGGTGGTCTCCCGCTCGGTGCGGTAGGTGTGACCGTACGACACTCCGCTACCGGCCGGAACCCGCTTGACCAGCGCCGCGTCCGCCACGAGCGTCATAGCGGGCCGCAGGCCGAACCCGCCGAGCGCCGGCACGGGGGTCAGCCCGTACGTCGCGATGCCGGGCCGGACGAGGTCGAACCGCGCCTCCGGCAGCGTCAGCGCCGCCGCCGAGTTCGCGATGTGCCGCACCTCGAACCGCGCCCCCGCCTTCTCCGCGTGCGCGACCATCTCGGTGAACGCGCCGAGCTGCGCCGCGATCGAGGGATGGCCGGGCTCGTCCGCGCAGGCGAAGTGCGACATGACCCCCGCCACCCGCACGTGCCCCGTGGCCTCCGCCTTGAGCGCCGCCTCGACCAGCGCCTCCCAGTCGTCGCCCCGCGCGCCCCCGCGCGACATGCCCGTGTCTGCCTTGAGGTGGATCCGCGCCTCGCGCCCGGCCCGCTCCGCCGCCCGGACGACCTCGTCCAGCAGCCAGACCGCCCCGACGGTCAGGTCCACGTTCCGCGCGACGGCCTCCTCGTAGGGCTCCCCGGGAACCCCCAGGCAGACCAGCGTCCGAACGGAGACGCCCTCGTCCCGCAGACGCAGCGCCTCGGCCAGCTTCGCGACGCCCAGCCAGGACGCCCCGCCGGCGAGCGCGGCCCGGGCGGCCTCCACCAGCCCGTGCCCGTAAGCCTCGGCCTTCACCATGGCCATCACCTCGGCGCCCCCCGCGCGCTCGCGCAGCACCGAGACGTTGTGGCCGATGGCACCGAGATCGACCCGTGCCTCCGCAGGAACCCTCATGGTCACCCAGTCTGCCGTCCCCGACGCCCTGCCCGCGCCTCATCCCCCAGGTCACGGCCAGAACGCCCCCTCAAGAGCGCCCCCGGGCGCCCCTGTGTCCTATAAGACGCAAATGCCCGATCCCAGGTTCGACCGCACGGGTCGCAGGGGGCGCTAGCCCTGGGCGGACACCGCCCTGAAGGCGGCGGGAAGGGCTTCGATCACGTCCTGGGCGCTGATGGGGGCCTCGGGGCCGGGGGCCGGGGCCGAGGCCAGGCGGGCGGCGAGGCCGTGGAGGTAGGCGCCGGCGGCGGCCGCGTCGAGGGCGGGCATACCGCCGGCGAGGAGGGCGCCGATCAGGCCGGACAGGACGTCGCCCGTGCCGGCGGCGGCCAGGCGGGGGGTGCCGGTCGGGTTCACGCGGACGGGGCGGTCCTGCTCGGCGACCAGGGTCGTGGAGCCCTTGAGCAGGACGGTCGCGGAGAGTTCGGCGGCGGCGCGGCGGACGTGGTCGAGGCGGGCGGCCTCGATGTCCTCGCGGGCGGCGGCGACGAGGCGGGACAGCTCGCCCGCGTGCGGGGTGAGGACGGTCGGGGCGGCGCGGCGCAGCAGATCGCGGCGGCGGGCCAGGACGGTGAGGCCGTCGGCGTCCACCAGCACGGGCAGGTCGGTGGTGAGGACGGCCTCCAGCAGCGCCTCGGCGGCGTCGCCGGTGCCGAGGCCGGGGCCGGCGACCCAGGCCTGGACGCGTCCGATGCGCTCCAGGACCCGCGCGTCGTGGCGACCCGGCTCGATGACGGTGGTGACCACTTCGGGCCAGCGCTGCCGGACGAGCTCGACCGGGCGGGCCACCGAGGCGAAGCGGACCATTCCGGCGCCGCCGCGGACGGCGCCGCCGGCGCTGAGGACGGCGGCGCCGGTGAACTGGTCGCCTCCGGCGAGGATGCCGACGACTCCGCGGCGGTACTTGTCGGACTCGGGGCGGGGCTCGGGCGGGGCGATGTCGGCGGGCCGGGCCGCGACGACGTCGGGGTCGGGCAGGTCGGGGCCGAGCCCGATGTCGACCAGCTCGACCACGCCGCAGCGGGCCGCGCCCGGGTCGATGAGCAGGCCCGGCTTGTGCGTGCCGAAGGTGACGGTGACGTCGGCGTGCACGGCCGCGCCCTCGACGCGCCCCGTGCTCGCGTCCACCCCGCTCGGGACGTCGCAGGCGACCACGAGCCCGGCGGACTCGGAGGCGAGCGCGGCGTACCGGGCGTGCGGCTCGCGGAGGCCGCCGGTGCCGCCGATGCCGGTCAGGCCGTCGATGATCAGGTCGGCGCCGGCGATCGCGGCCTCGGCGCCGGAGTCCAGCAGGCGGCCGCCGGCGGCGCGCAGGTCGGCCAGCCCGCCCGGATGGATCGTGGACCCGGCCTGGACGGCCCGGACGCGGGCGCCGCGCCGGGCGAGGCGGGCCCCGGCGTACAGGGCGTCCCCGCCGTTGTCGCCACCGCCGACCAGCAGGACGACGCGGGCGCCGTACACGGCGGGCAGGAGGTGCGCGCAGACCGAGGCCAGCCCGGCGGCGGCGCGCTGCATCAGGGCGCCGTCCGGGAGCCGGGCCATGAGGGCCCGCTCGGCCGCCCGGACCTTGCCGACCTCGTGCGCGTACCTCATCCGCCGCTCCCCAAGTCGATCACACACTTAGAGTGCCACGTGGGGACCGTCCGCAACCTCCGGCGGAGGTGATCACAAGTTGCACCGCAAGTTTCGGTGTCATGTGCGTAAAAGAATCATCAGCCGTAGAATCTTGGTCCACCGGTCCGATGTATTCGCGCCGCGACCCCCCGGTGCGGCAGAATGCGCCCAGATCAGTCCGCCGGGACTGGAGAGGCCCGAGCAATGAGCACTTCCCGAGGTCCCTCCGTCCGGCAGCGGCGGCTGGCCGCCGAGCTCCGGAGACTGCGCGAGCGCAGAGGCCTGACCGGAGACGAGGTCGCCGAACGGCTCGCCTGGTCCACAGCCAAGGTCAGCCGGATCGAGAACGCGCGGACCGGCGCGAAGATCGGCGATGTGCGGCGGCTGCTCGATCTGTACGAGATCGACGGCGCGCGGCACGACGACCTGATCGCCCTGGCGCACGACGCCGCCCAGCGGGGCTGGTGGGAGGACTACCGCGACCTCCCGAGCCCACTCGCGAACTTCATCGCGCTGGAGTCCGAGGCCACCGCCGCCCGGGAATGGGGCAGCACGGTCATTCCCGGGCTCCTGCAGTCGGAGAGCTACGCCCGAAATGTGATCGGTGGCTGGAGTGACCTGGCCACCCTGCCTCCGCAGGAACTCGAACGCCGGCTGGACGTGCGAATGCGGCGGCGCGAACTGCTGGACGGGCCCACTCCGCTGGAACTGTCGGCGATTATCGACGAGGCGGTTCTGCGGCGCCGCATCGGCGATCACAAGGTGATGCGCGAGCAGCTCGAACATCTGTACCAGATGACCGAGCGGCCGAACGTGAACGTACAGATCTTGCCGTTGGACATAGCACACTCGGTGTTGGCTGAATCGTTTATCCTTCTAGAATTCTCTTCGGTGCACGACATCACCTTTCCTGATATCGTTCACACGGAATCCCTGACGATCAGCCACTTCGCGGATGAAGCCGTCACCTATATGTACCGGCTCGCCTATTCGAGTCTGTCCCGGCAGGCGCTGGACGCCGCGGAATCGCGGCGGCGCATAGCCGAGGTCAAAGAGGCGTGGTGACGGTCCGCCAAGGGGCTCAATCCTTGTGAAAGGCACCGAGTGTCCTCTTTTGTCACTCCTGTACCTCAATGGAGGAAAAGCGCCTACTGCGGGGCGAGCAACACCTGCGTCGAGATCGCCACACTGGTCGATTCATCCCGTTTTATCGGGGCGCGAGACGCGAAGTACGGCACGCAGAGCCCGGTCCTGTCCTTCTCCCAGTCGGAATGGCGGGAATTTCTCAAGCGGGCAAAGAAGGGTGATTTCGACCTGGGTTGCTGACCCGGCGCCGACGCGCCGTCCGGCCCCGTCCGCACAGGGCGGCGCGGGGCCACGACGCAGGGGCCGGGTCCACCGCTGACCCGGCTCGTCGCCCTCCCACCCGGCACTCTGCAACTACCTCGCCACGCCTGTCACACGGGTACCGCGCCACCCGGACGTGATCAGGCGTTTTTTGCGATCTTGTTACCGTGTGCTTGAGCACCGGCAGCGCGGCCGCGGGCAATGCAACTTTCAATGCAGGGAGCCGGAATGAGTTTCCAGGGGACACCGCCCGCCCGATGGAGAAAGAGCGCTCGATGCGGCGCCAGCAACGGCTGCGTCGAGGTCGCACGGCGCGGCGGGGACGCCATATCCGTACGCGACACCGAGGACACCGCGACGATCCTGTCGTTCCGGCCCGACGAATGGCGCAGGTTCACGGAGGAGGCCAAAGGCGGCCGTTTCGACCACCCGCTGAAATAGTCACTGCAACTTGCATCGCCGGAGAGATTTCCAACCGGCCGGAGAATTGCGATCAGCGGGAGCGGATGCGCGCCAGCGCAGGATATGCCACATGTTTTTCCGCGGCCCCTCGCTCCCGCTGACCGCATTTCCCAGAAGTTGATCCCATTGGGGGCGCGCTCACGCCACGCGAACGCCCCGGGGAACCCGGTGGAGAGGCGTGCGCAGGCGAGAGGCCGTGATCACCACCGCGCCTCCCGCGAGGGCGAGATCGAAGGCCAGCCCCCACGGCCACACCGCGGCTCCACCCTCGCGGGACGACCCGTACCGGTCGTCTCCCGCCCGGACCTCGCGCACGCTTCGGCTGATCTGCCCCAGCGGGTCGGACGACGCCGAGCGTGTGATCACCTGGTCGCCGACGAGGATCCGGCGCTCGGGCAGGCGCGGCGCCGCGTCCGCGAGCGCGACGACCGGGTTCGGGGCCAGCAGCCACCAGATCCGCTCGGTGTGCTCCCGGTCGTACTCGCCGTAGGCGCCGTCGACGTGCTCGGACGTGAGCGGCACCGCCAGCGTGAACAGCAGCGGCGTCCCGACGAGCAGGCCGAACACGGTCAGGTACGACAGCAGGATCGAGGTGACGCTGCGGGCAAGGACCGCCGACCAGGCCTGCGAGATCGCGCAGACCACGCCGATCATCACCGCCGTCACGAGCAGGACGACGAGGGCCCGGCCCGCGCCGATGGCGCCCTCGGCGACCGGCAGCAGCAGGCTCGGCAGCGTCAGCAGCAGCGCGACCAGGCCGGTCCCCCAGGCGGCGGCGAGCTTGCCGAGCGCGATCTCGCCCGGGGTGAGCCGGGTGACCTGCAGCGTCGCGAGCGTCCCGCGCTCCCGGTCGCCGTTGACCGACTGCCCGCCGAGCGCCGGGGTGACGAGCAGCGTCAGCACCAGCACCCCGAGCAGGACCCCGCCGAACATGGGCACGCCGGGCTCGCCGTAGGAGGAGCTGTCGCCGTACTCCAGCGCCACCCGGAACAGCAGCCCGAGCCCGTTGACGGTCAGGAACCAGGCCGCGAGCAGGATCTTCCAGCGGCCGGTCCGCAGCCGCGTCCTGATCTCCTGCCGCGCCACCAGGCCGATTCCGCGCGCGGTCACGGCACTCACCTCCGGTCCTCGGTCATCGCCAGGTAGGCCGATTCGAGCGCGCTGCCGGCGGGCGCCAGGCCGCTGACGGGCACGCCTGCGGTGACGAGCCTGGCCAGCAGCCCGGCCGCCTCGTCCTCGGTCAGCGGCCCGACCTCGGCGCCCCCCGCCGCGTCGCCCGCCGCCTTCCACGCCAGGCCGGGCTCGCGGTCCAGCGCCGCCGCCAGCGGCTCCAGGTCGAGCGAACGGATCCGCCACCGGACCCGGGCCGCCGCACCGGCGATCTCCGTCATCGCGTGGTCCCCGGCCGTGCGTCCGTGGTCGACCAGGACGACCCGGTCGGCGATCTCCTCCAGCTCGCTGAGGATGTGGCTCGACACGAGCACCGCGACCCCGTCCGCCGCGAGGGAGCGCAGCAGGTCGCGCAGTTCGATGCGGGAGCGCGGGTCGAGGCCGGACGCGGGCTCGTCCAGCAGCAGCACGCGCGGCCGGTGCACGAGGGCCCGCGCCATCCCGAGGCGCTGCTTCTGCCCGCGCGAGAGGGCGTGGACGGGCTGCCCGAGACGGTCCTCCAGGTGGACGAGGCTGAGCAGCGCCCTGATCCGGCGCGGGCGCTCCTGCTTGGACAGCCCGTAGGCGTCCGCGAAGAACGCCAGGTACTCGTCCACCGTGAGCTGGTCGTACACGCCGAACGTGTCCGGCATCCAGCCGAGCGCCTCGCGCGCCCGCACGGGCCGGGCGAGCGCGTCGTGGCCCGCGATCCGCACCGTGCCCGCGTCGGGCGCGAGGAGGGTCGCCAGGATCAGCAGCAGCGTCGTCTTGCCCGCGCCGTTGGCCCCGACGAGCGCCGTGACCTGCCCGTACGGGACGGTGATGTCGAGGCCGCGCAGCGCCTCCACCGGCCCGAAGCGCCGCACCACCCCGCGCGCCTCGATCGCGAGGCCACCGTCTCCTGCCACCCGTCACCTCCGACGCCGGGCCGGTCCCGATGTCGATGGGACGCGGCCCGGCGCCGGAGGGTTCAGTCGATTTCGGGCTGCCCGCCCGAACCGCCCGCTATTCGACGGTGACGGACTTGGCGAGGTTGCGCGGCTGGTCGACGTCGTGGCCCTTGGCGGTGGCCAGCTCGCACGCGAAGACCTGCAGCGGGACGGTCGTGACCAGCGGCTGCAGCAGCGTCGGGACGGCCGGGACGCTGATCAGCGTGTCCGCGTACGGCTCGACCGACGCGTCGCCCTCCTCGGCGATCACGATCGTCCGGGCGCCGCGGGCCCTGATCTCCTGGATGTTCGACACGATCTTGTCGTGCAGGACGTCCCGCGCCCGCGGCGGCACGACGACCACGACGGGCAGGTCCTTCTCGATCAGCGCGATCGGGCCGTGCTTCAGCTCGCCGGCGGCGAAGCCCTCGGCGTGCATGTACGCCAGTTCCTTGAGCTTGAGCGCGCCCTCCAGCGCGACCGGGAAGCCCACGTGGCGGCCGAGGAACAGCACGCACCGCTCGCCGGCCAGCGAGCGGGCCAGCTCCCGCACCGGCTCCATGGTCTCCAGGACCTTCTCCACCTTCTCCGGCATCCGTTCGAGGAGCTGGACCATGGCGAAGACCTCGTCGCCCCACTTGGTGCCGCGCACCTGCGCGATGTAGAGGGCGATGAGGTAGACGGCGACGAGCTGGGTGAGGAACGCCTTGGTGGACGCGACCGCGATCTCGGGCCCGGCGTGCGTGTAGAGGACGCCGTCGCACTCGCGGGGCAGCGTGGAGCCGTTGACGTTGCAGATGCCGAGCAGCTTGGCCTTCTGCTCGCGGGCGTGCCGGACGGCCATCAGCGCGTCCATCGTCTCGCCCGACTGGGAGATCGCGATGACCAGCGTCGTCGGGGACAGGATCGGGTCGCGGTAGCGGAACTCGCTGGCCAGCTCGACCTCGCAGGGCAGCCCCGCCCAGTGCTCGATCGCGTACTTGGCGATCAGACCGGCGTGGTAAGACGTCCCGCACGCCACGATGATGATCTTGTCGACCTCGCGCAGCTCCTGGTCCGGGATGCGCATCTCGTCCAGGTGCAGGCGCCCGTCGGCGCCGATCCGGCCGAGCAGCGTGTCGGCGACGGCGCGCGGCTGCTCGGCGATCTCCTTGAGCATGAAGTAGTCGTAGCCGCCTTTTTCCGCGGCGGACACGTCCCAGTCGACGTGGTACTCCTTCACCTCGGCGGGACGCCCGTCGAAGTCGGTGACCCGCACGCCCTCGGCGCGCAGCTCGACGATCTGGTCCTGGCCCAGCTCGATCGCGTCGCGGGTGTGCTCGATGAACGCGGCCACGTCGCTGGCCAGGAAGTTCTCGCCGTCCCCGACGCCGACGACCAGCGGGGAGTTGCGGCGCGCCCCGACGACCAGGCCCGGCGACCCGGTGTGCGTCGCGACCAGCGTGAACGCGCCCTCCAGCCGGCCGCAGACGCGGCGCATGGCGTCGGCGAGGTCGCCGCCGCCCTTCAGCTCGTCCTCCAGCAGGTGGGCGACGGCCTCGGTGTCGGTGTCGGACCCGAGCCCGTGACCGCCCTCCTCCAGTTCGGCCCGCAGCTCCGCGAAGTTCTCGATGATCCCGTTGTGGATCACCGCGACGGAGCCGGTGCAGTCGACGTGCGGGTGGGCGTTGCGGTCGTTCGGCGCGCCGTGCGTCGCCCACCGGGTGTGCCCCATGCCGAGCGTCCCGGCGGGCGGGGGCTCCTCCTCCAGGGCGCCGCGCAGGTTCACCAGCTTGCCCGCGCGCTTGGCCGTCGCCAGCTTCCCGTCGGCCAGCACGGCCACTCCGGCCGAGTCGTAGCCGCGGTACTCCAGCCGCGCCAGGCCGTCGACGACCACGTCGAGGGCGGACCGGCCGCCTACGTACCCCACGATTCCGCACATGGCGGCAACTCTATTCGGTGCCGCGCACCGGACCTACCTGCGAGGGCCTCCCAAGCATGACGCTAGCGTGGACGACCGGTGGAAACCCGGTGACCGGAACCCAGCCCGGTTACTGTTCAGCCATGACGAGCGGATGGGACACCGTGCCGAGCCCCTACGTGGAACTCTCCCGTGAGGCCTGGCGCGGCCTGCGCGAGAACACCCCGCTCCCGCTCACCCCCGGTGAGCTGGACGCCCTGCGGGGCCTGCGCGACCCGATCGACATCACCGAGGTCGAGGAGGTGTACCTGCCGCTGTCCCGGCTGCTCAACCTGTTCTTCCTGTCGGACGGGCGGCTGCGCGACACCGTCAGCGACTTCCTCGGCGGCGAGGTGCGGCCCACCCCGTTCATCGTCGGCGTGGCGGGGAGCGTCGCGGTCGGCAAGTCCACCACGTCCCGGCTGCTGCGTACGCTCCTCGCGCGGTGGCCGGAGCACCCGAGCGTGGAACTGGTCACGACCGACAGCTTCCTGCACCCGAACGCCGTCCTGGCCGAACGCGGGATCATGGACCGCAAGGGGTTCCCCGAGTCCTACGACCGCCGCGCCCTCGTCCGGTTCGTGTCGGCGATCAAGTCGGGCGCGGCGGAGGCGTCGATCCCGGTGTACTCGCACCTGGAGTACGACATCGTCCCGAACGCGGCGCAGACCGTCCGCCGCCCCGACATCCTGATCGTCGAGGGCCTGAACGTGCTGCAGGCGCCCCCGCCCGGCGCCCTGGGCGTATCCGACTTCTTCGACTTCTCCATCTATGTGGATGCGCGGGTCGAGGACATCCGGCAGTGGTACATCGACCGGCTCTTCGCGCTGCGCCGCACCGCGTTCACCGACCCGCGCTCCTACTTCCACAAGTACGCCCGCGAACTGGACGAGGACGAGACCGCCGCGTTCGCCCAGCGCGTGTGGCGGGACGTCAACGAGATCAACCTCGTCTCCAACATCCTCCCCACCCGCGCCCGCGCCACCCTCGTCCTCCACAAAGACCGCAACCACTCGGTACAGCGAGTCAGACTGCGCCGGATCTGAACCGGGTCAGCGGGTCCAGGGGCCTGTTACGGCGAAGGTCGTGCCCGGGGTGTAGGCGTTGACGTACATCGTGCGGTTGTCGGGGGAGAACGTGACTCCCGCGAACTCGCCCCACTCGGGTTCGGTCTCGGTGCCGATGTTCTGGCGGTTGCGGGCCATGGGGTAGACCGTGCGGCGGCGGGAGACGCCGAAGACGTGCTGGGCCCCGTTGCCGTCCTCGCACACCATCAGGCCGCCCTGCGGCGCCAGGCAGATGTTGTCGGGCGACTCGCCGGGCTTCTCGACGTCGGTGTCCGGGCCGAACACGATGACGAGGGTGAGCCGGCGGTGGCGCGGCTCGTAGGACCACACCTGCCCGAAGTGGTCGGCCTGGGAGCCGTCCTTCTTCTTCGCGAAGCTCGACACGAAGTAGACGCGGTCGCCGCCCCAGTAGCAGCCCTCCAGCTTCTGGGCGTGGGTGATGCCGCCGGACCCGAAGTCCTGGAACCGGATCGGGGTCTGCGCCGCGAGCGGGTCCGGCACCTTCTTCCACTCGGCGTGCTCGAACACGGTGCCGGGCTCCTGCACGACCGACAGGTCCGGGACGCCGGGGACGCACAGCGCCTCCAGCCGGCCGCCGGCCCGCAGGCTGCCGAACCCGCCGCGCGGCCGCTTCGGCTGGAACCGGTAGAACAGCCCGAACGGCTTGTCGAAGGCGTCTTCGGTCTCGTAGACGGTGCCGTCACGCGGGTCGACGGCGATCGCCTCGTGCTGGAACCGCCCCATCGCGGTCAGCGGCTCGGGGACGGTGCGGCCCTGGTCGTACGGGTCGACCTCGAAGATGAACCCGTGGTCCTTGGTGTAGTTCCCGGTGCCCGCCTTGTCCTCGGTCTCCTCGCAGGTCAGCCACGTGTTCCACGGGGTGGGTCCGCCCGCGCAGTTGACGGCCGTCCCGGCGATCGCGACGCGCTCGGTGTGCACGCGCCCGGCCGCGTCGACCTCCAGCGAGGTGCAGCCGCCGAGGCCGCCCGGATCGTAGGTGACGCCGTCGACCGCCGGGACCCGGTGCGCGGCGTCCGGCCGGTTCTCGTGGTTGCGGACGAGCCACGTCCGGCCCCGGCGCCCGGGGAAGGCCGACATCCCGTCGCAGTGGCTCGGCACCGCCCCCTCCCCCGAGCGCAGCGGGTCGCCCTCGCGGGACAGGACGGTGTAGCGGAAGCCGCGCGGCAGGTCCAGCAGGCCCTTCGGGTCGGGCACGAGGGGCCCGTACCCGTCGTGGCCGCCGGTCGGGGCGGCGGACGCGCTTCCTGCGAACAACTGCTCCACGGCTCCGGTGAAGGCGATCCCGGCCCCCACCGCACCCGTCCTGGCGAGGAGCTGGCGGCGCGTAACTGTCATGAGCACACTCCCTGATGGATCGTTACAAGATCCCCTCGCCCGTTGTAACACGCGTCACATTGATTGTGAACCGGCCCGGCCCGTGAACCGGCCGAACCGCGCGTCGCGGGCGTGCGTCTGACGGTCGATACTGTCCGTGCCTGTCGTGAAACTGGAGCGATGACCGACATTCCCGCCGTCGAGGACGCCCCCGAGAGCGCCCTGCCCCGCCTGCTCGTCGATCCGCCGTGGACGCGCCGGAGGCGCGCGAATGCCGAGCCGATCGTCCTGAAGGGCCTGAAACGTTCGAAGACGCCCGCTGTGGAGTCCTGGCCGCCCGGGGTGCGGGACGAGTGGCTGAAGACCCCCCACATGTTCCCGAAGGCGCACGAACCCTTCCCCGAGGAGCCCGACTGGAAGGCGCTGGCCGAGCGGTTCCGCAGCGGCGAGATGCTGAAGGACCCGCGGGGCGGGGACCGGCGCCGCGGCTACTACTGGCTGTTGATGCAAGGTCCTGACGACCTCGCCGACGAGCTTCTCGCCGACGAGCGCTACTACGGCGACTGGGACAGCTACGTGAACGTGGTCCCGCTGAAGCACTTCGCCGCGCGTCGCGGCCTCGCCGCCCACCGGCTGCTGCTCCACGCGGCGAAGGGGCACATCTCCTGCGCGGCGGCGCTCGTCCCGTTCCTGGACGACGCCACCGCGCAGATCGTGATCGGCGCGCTCGGCCGCCACCAGGTCGACGAGGCCGCGCGGCTCTGGTTCACCTGGCACGGCGCCGGCGCGGCCCCGTTCGTCGTCCCGGACGCGCTGCGCAAGCCCGGCCCCAAGCGCACGAAGGCCGAGCAGGGCCTCATGCTGATCGCCCGCGAGCACGGCAGCGGCTGCCTCGTGGACGCGGCGCGGGGGTACGGCGAGGAGGCGGTCGCGGCGATCGAGGCGCTGCGCACCGACCCGCTGGACCAGTTCCCCGACGAACTGCCGGAATGGGACGCCGAGACCGTCGGCAAGCTCCCGCGGCTCCTGCTGCGCGGCCGCGAGCAGGCGCTGCCGGTGAAGGCGGTCCAGCACTTCGTGACGATGCTGCTGATCTCCACACCGGAGGACCCGTACCCGGGCTGCGAGCAGGTCATCGAGCTGTGCGACCCGGCCTCCCTGGCCGAATTCGCATGGGCTCTCAGCGTCCACGACCGTGGCAGCGGGCTGTGGGCGTCGCAGGGCGTGCAGTACGCCCTGCGACGCTTCGGCGACGCCGCCGCTGCCGCCCGGCTGGCCGACCGGATGGTGCGCTGGGACAACTACTACACCTGGACGTTCAAGGGGTGGACGGCGCTCGACGTCCTCATGGCGATCGACATGCCCGCCGACGACAGGCTGCGCCATCTGGACCGCATCGTCCGCCGCGGGGCCGACACCAAGCACCTGCGCCCCCGCGCACAGGGCCTGCTGAACACCGCCGCGCGGAAGCGCGGCCTGACCTCCGAGCAGCTGGCGGACCTGCTCGTCCCCGACCTCGGCCTGGACGCCGAGGGCTCGATGACGCTCGACTACGGCCCGCGCCGGTTCGTCGTCGGCTTCGACGAGCAGCTCAAGCCCTTCGTGACCGACGGGGACGGCAAGCCCCGCAAGACGCTGCCGAAGCCGGGCGTCAAGGACGACGATCAGCTCGCGCCGCTCGCCCACCAGCGGTTCGCCGACCTCAAGAAGGAGGCCCGCGCGGTCGCCGCCGACCAGATCAAGCGGCTGGAGAAGGCGATGGTCGCCGGGCGCTCCTGGACGCCCGAGGAGTTCCGCTCGGTCTTCGCGGGGCACCCGCTGATGCGCCACATCGCGCGCCGGCTGGTGTGGTCGGCGGGCGGGACCGCGTTCCGGGTCGCCGAGGACGGCACGCTCGCCGACGTCCACGACGACGAGTTCGTCCTCCCCCAGGACGCCCGCGTGACGCTCCCGCACCCGGTCCTTCTCGGGGCGGACACCGTGGCGGCCTGGGCCTCGGTCTTCGGGGACTACGAGATCCTCCAGCCGTTCCCGCAGCTCGGGCGTCCCGTCCACGAGCTGGAGGACGGCGAGCGCGAGGCCACCCGGCTGACCCGCTTCGAAGGCGCCACCGCCCATTTCGGCAGGTTCATGGGCATGACGTCTCGGGGCTGGGAGCTGGGCGACAAGGAGACCGGCGGATTCCGCCGCCAGGTCAACCTGATCACCCCGGACGAGCGGCACGTGATGGTCGCGTTCGAGCCCGGCATCCGCGTCCTGAACCCGGAGGAGTTCGCGGAGCAGACGATCGAGCGCGTCATGCTGATGACCGGCCGCTACTCCGGAAAGGCGCATCCGTTCGGCGCGCTCGACCCGGTCACCGCGTCCGAGATGCTCGCCGAGCTGGCCCGCCTGACCGCCTGACGGGGACCCGCCGTCCACCGATCGGTGGACGGCGGGTTCCACCGGTCGAGGCTCATGCGCGCAGGGGTGCCCCGGCCAGCATTTCCGGTATGACGGATCTACTCGTACGCATGGCCCGGTGGAGCGCCGGGCACCCCTGGCGCGGCATGGCGGCCTGGCTGCTGTTCGTGGTGCTGTGCCTCGGGATCGGCGTCGCGGCCGGCGGGCACGCCGCCACGACCGAGGACTTCCGGATCGGCGAGGCCGGCCGGGGGGAGGCCATCGCGGCCGAGGGCGGGCTCCAGCAGCGGCCCGTCGAGCACGTCCTGGTCACCGGCAGGGGCGCGGCCGCCGACGCGGCGGCGCGGGACGCCGCCGCGCGGATGGGGCGGCTGCCCGAGGTCGCGTCGGTGTCCGCGCCCGTGCGGTCGAAGGACGGCTCGGCGGTCCGCGTCGACGTGACGCTGAAGGGCTCCGAACTCCAGGGCAAGGAGCACGTCGAGCCTTTGCGGGCCCAGACCGCCGCCGTCCAGGCCGCGCACCCGGGCGTGCGGGTGGAGGAGACGGGCGCCCCGTCGATCAGCAAGGGCGTCGGGGAGCTGCGCGACGACGACCTCGCCCGCACCGAGATGATCGCGTTGCCGATCACGCTGGTCACGCTGCTGCTGGTGTTCGGGTCGTTCGCGGTGGCGGTCGTGCCGGTGGTGCTCGCACTCACCTCGATCGCGGCGGCGATCGGCCTGTCGATGCTCGCCTCGCACGTCTTCCCGGACGCCGGGGTCGGCGCCAGCGTGATCCTGCTGATCGGCATGGCGGTCGGCGTCGACTACACCCTCTCCTACCTCAAGCGGGAACGGGAGGAGCGGGCCCGCTCGGGCGGCAGGCTGGACGCGCGGGCGGCCGTGGAGACCGCCGCGGCGACGTCGGGGCGCTCGGTGGTGGTGTCCGGGCTGGCGGTCGCCGCGTCCAGCGCGACCCTCTACCTGGCCGACGACGTGATCTTCTCCTCGATCGCGACCGCGGCGATCGTCGTCACGCTGATCGCGGTCGTCAGCTCGCTGACCGTCCTCCCGGCGGTCCTGGCGAAGCTCGGCGGGTGGGCGGAGCGGCGGGCCGTCCGGCGCGGCCGGACGCCGAAGCCGCCGCGGACGGGCGGCGGCCGGATCACCCGGGCGATGCTGCGTCCGACCGGAAGGCACCCCGCCGCGACGCTCGCCGTGACCGTGACCGCGATGCTGGCCCTGACCGCGCCGCTGCTGAGCATCGACCTCACCGACATGGGCCGCGACAGCCACCCGCGCGAGATCCCGGCGATGCGGACCTACGACCGGTTGAACGCGGCGTTCCCCGAGCTGAAGGCCATGCACCAGATCGTCGTCAGGGCCGACGCCGGACGCGCGGACGAGGTGACCGCGTCCCTGCGCGCCCTGGCGGAGCGAGCCGAGGGCGACCCCCTGCTCGCCGGGACGTCCGAGCTGCGGACCTCGCCGGACGGGCGGATCAGCCTGCTCGAACTCGCGGTGCCCCACCACGTGAGCACCGGCGCCGCGCGGCGCTCCCTGGAGCGGGTCCGCGGCGAGTACGTCCCGGAGACCGTCGGGAGGCTCGGCGTGGAGACCGCCGTGACCGGGGACGTGGCACGCTACGCCGACTACCCCGCGCACCAGGAGGGCAAGCTGCCGTTCGTCATCGGGGCGCTGCTGCTGGTGACGTTCGCGATGACCGTGTGGGCGTTCCGCTCGGTGGTCCTCGGGCTGATCGGCGTGGTGCTGAACCTGCTGTCGGCCGGCGCCTCGCTCGGCCTGCTCACCCTGGTGTTCCAGGGGACGTGGGCGGAGGGGCTCCTCGGCTTCACCTCCACCGGCTCGGTCGGCTCCCGCGTCCCGCTGTTCCTCCTGGTGATCCTGTTCGGGCTGTCGATGGACTACCAGGTGTTCGTGATCAGCCGGATCCGGGAGGCGGCGCTGCGCGGCGTCCCGACCCGGCAGGCGGTCCTGGACGGGGTCGGCGGCTCGGCGAGCGTGGTGACCAGCGCCGCGTTCGTCATGGTCACGGTGTTCGCCGGGTTCGCCACCGTCCACATCATGGAGCTGAAGCAGATGGGCTTCGCGCTGGCGGTGGCGGTGCTCCTGGACGCCGCCGTCATCCGCATCACGGTCCTGCCCGCGCTGATGCTGCTGCTCGGCGACCGGTGCTGGTGGCCCGGACGGCCGCATCGGCGCGGCCCCCGACAGGCGGCTGCCCGCGCGACCGGGTCCGTGCCGCAGAACATAGGCTGACCGGCATGGTGCAGCCCGGTGAACGTCCTCAGGTGCGGGCGCTCCGCAGGTGGTACGCGGCCGCCTGGGTCCTGTTCGGGCTGATCCCGCCCGCCCTGGCGGTGGCGGACCAGCCGGACTCCACCAGGGCCCCGACGCTGGCGCTGCTCTCCGTGCTCGGGCTCTGCTACCCGATCACGGAGACGTTCCCCGGGAACCCCGCCCTGCGCCGGAACACGTTCCTGGGCACGCTGATCGCGGGGATCGGCGCCGTCTCCTTCCTCATGGGCGGCGCCGCGTCCCTGCTCATCACGTCCCTCCCGCACTTCTGGATCCTCGCGGGGAGCCCGCGGCGCGCGGTGCTGCTCAGCGGCGCCGCCACCGCGGCCGCCGTCGCCGGCGGCGCCCTCCACAACGCCCCGGACGGGGAGCCGCTCACCGGCAACTCGATCGCCGCGCTCATCGGGTACGCGACGGGCGTCCTGTTCGGGCTGTGGATGCACCGGGTGGTGCGGCAGTACGACGAGCGCGCCCGGGGCCTCGAAGCCGACCTGGCCGACGCCGAGCGCCGCCTCGCCGAGGCGCAGCGCCGGCAGGGCGCCGCCGACGAGCGCGAGCGGATCGCCCGCGAGATCCACGACACGCTCGCGCAGGGGTTCGCGTCCATCGTCGTCCTGGCGGAGGCGGCCCGCGACGGCCTGCGCTCCGACCCGGACCGCAGCGGCCGCCAGCTCGTGTCGATCGAGCAGACGGCGCGGGAGAACCTCGCGGAGGCGCGCGTCCTCGTCGGAGCGGCGTCGCAGGGCAGCGTCGCCCCCGCGTCGGTCGCCCGGACGCTGCGCCGCACCCTCGACCGGTTCGCCGAGGACACCGGGCTCACCGTGCACGCCGAACTGCCCGACGTCGAATGCGACCAGACGACCCGGATCGCGCTGCTGCGCTGCACGCAGGAGTCGCTCGCCAACGTCCGCAAGCACGCCGCCGCGTCGACGGTCGGCGTCGTCCTCGAACGGCACCCGCACGGCGTCGAGCTGGAGATCACCGACGACGGGCGCGGGTTCGCGGTGGCCGCCTCGCGCGGCTTCGGCCTCGACGGCATGCGCCGCCGCCTCGCCGAACTGGGCGGCGAGCTCACCGTGACCAGCTCCCCCGGCGAGGGCACCCGGATCCTCGCCATGATCCCCGCGAGGGCGTGAGATGACCGCGAAACTCAGGATCATCGTGGTGGACGACCACACGGTCATGCGCGCGGGCGTCGTCGCGCTGCTGGCCGCCGAGCCCGGCATCGAGATCGTCGGCGAGGCCGGCGACGGCCGCGAGGCGATCGCCCTGGCCGAGCGGCTCCGTCCCGACGTCGCGCTGCTCGACCTGCGGATGCCCGTGCTGGACGGCGTCGCGGCCACCGCCGAGCTCGGCCGGCTCGGCACCCGCGTCCTCGTCCTCACCACCTACGACACCGACGCCGAGATCGAGCGCGCGATCGAGGCCGGGGCCATCGGCTACCTGCTCAAGGACACCACCCGCGACCAGCTGGTCGACGCCGTGCGCGCGGCGGCGCGCGGCGAAACCGTCCTCGCGCCCCGGGTGGCCGAGAAGCTCGTCGCCCGGATGCGCCGCCCCGAACCGGCCGCGCTGACCGCCCGGGAGATCGAGGTGCTCCGGGCGGTCGCCGACGGCCTGTCCAACGCCGAGATCGGGCGGCGGCTCGTCATCACGGAGGCGACCGTCAAGACCCACCTGCTCCGCGTCTTCGCGAAACTGGACGTCGGCGACCGCACGCACGCCGTCGTCGTCGCCATGGACCGCGGCCTCCTCGCCCGCTAGTCGGCGCTGGCGACCGGCAGGGAGCGGAGCCGGAAGGTGGCGAGGAAGGCCCCGACGAGCGTCACCGCGACCAGCAGCCCGATCGCCACGGGAAGGTCCACGGTCGACCTCACCGGCGAGGCGCCGGTGAGCGCGTCCGTCACCGACAGGCACCACTGCTGGATGGACGCCGACTTGGCGCCCGGCGCGAAGTTGCCGAGCAGCGACTCCCACACCAGCGCGTACAGCAGGCCGATCGTGACCGCGTTGCGGCTGGCGACGGCCAGAGCGACGAACACCGCGCTGTAGACGACGCCGCCGATCAGCACGCCGATCGCGAACGCCGGCGTCAGCTGCGCGGTCGTCCCCGTGAGGATCAGCCCCGCCAGCAGCGTCGGCACCGCGGCGAACGCCGTCACCAGGACGATCGCCACGACCAGCTTCGTCAGCACGATCACCTCGCGCGGGATCGGCTTGGTCAGCACGTACATGATCTGGCCGTCGTCGATCTCCGGGCCGATCACGCCCGTCCCGGCGATCAGCGCGAGCAGCGGCAGCAGCGTCGCCAGGCCGAACTTCTGCAGGACGTTCGCCGACACGTCCAGGTCGTCGTTGCCGGTCACCTTCAGCGCCGCCGCCAGCACCAGCAGGAGCAGCGGCAGCCCCAGCAGGAGCAGCGCGCGCTTGCGTCCGAGCATCGCCCGGAACGTGATCATCGCGATCGTGCCATTCATCGGGCCACCAGGTAGGAGAAGACGCTTTCGAGGGACTCGTCGGCCGGGGAGACCTCCCACAGGCGCACGCCGGCGTCCCGGGAGACCTGCGGGAGCAGCCAGGTGAAGCGCTGGAAGTCGACCGCCTCGACCTGCAGGCCCTTGTCGGTGAGCTGGACGCTGCGGGCCGACCCGTCGGCGATGACGGCGGCGGCCAGGCGCCGGTCGTCGGACGAGCGGACGAGGAAGATGTGCGGCCGGTCGGTCATCAGCCGCCGGATCTTGCGGAAGTCGCCGGACGCCGCGTGCCGCCCCGCCACGATCACCTCGATGTGGCTGGCGAGCCGCTCCACCTCCTCCAGGATGTGCGAGGAGAACAGGATCGTGCGTCCCTCGGCGGCCATCCGCTGGATGAGGTCCATCAGCTGGAGCCGCTGCCGCGGGTCCATGCCGTTGAACGGCTCGTCCAGCAGCAGCACCGGCGGGTCGTGCACCAGCGCCGACGCCATCTTGATGCGCTGCTTCATGCCCTTGGAGTAGTTGCCGATGGGGCGCCCGGCCGCGTAGTCCATCTCCACCAGGCCGATGGCGCGGCGGGCGGCGGCCCGCGGATCGGGCAGCTTGTGCAGCTTGGCCATCGCGAGGATGAACTGCTCGCCGGTGAGGAAGTCGTACGCCGACTCCCGCTCGGGCACGAGCCCGAGGCTGCGGTAGACGCCCGGGTTCCGCCAGATCGGCGTCCCGTCCAGCGTGACGGACCCGGACGACGGCGCGAGGAACCCGCCCATCATGTGGATGAGCGTCGACTTGCCCGCCCCGTTCGGGCCGAGGAGCCCGGTGACGCCCGGCCCGACCTTCATCGTCACGCCGTTGACGGCGACGACGTTCCCGTACCACCGGGACACGTTCTCCAAGATGAGCTCGCTCATATCTTCCTCCCAAGTGGGGGGGCGACCCCCCACACCCCCCGGTTCGCTTCGCTCATCAGGAGAGGCCCGCCTTCCGGAACCTGCGATACAGCACCGCGACCGAACCGACGACGATCAGGGCGCACACCGCGAGCGCGACCACGCCGCCCGCGACGCCGGACGGCACCCCGGCCGACGACGACTGGGCGCCGAGCAGCCGCACCTGGACGATGTCGACCAGGTTGAACGGCGTGAACAGCCCCGCCCAGCCCTGGAGCGTGAAGTTCGTCTGCGCCTCCGCGATCCCCTGCACGGCGCCGACGAACGCCGCGCTGATCATGTAGACGGCGATCACCGCCGCGACCCCGAACCCGCGCCGCGGGGTGAACGCCGCGACCACCATCCCGATGGCGGCCAGGACGAGCGCGAACAGGACGCAGCCGACGAGCGCGCCGAGGTACTTCAGCAGCTGCTCGCCCGAGTCCGGCATCTTGGAGATCAGGCCGCCGACGTACAGGACGGTGACGGGCACCGCCATCAGCGCGAACAGGGCGGTCGCCATCGCGGCGGCCTTCGCCAGCACGAAGTCGAGATGGCCGACCGGGCGCGAGAAGTACAGCGGGATGACGTGGAAGCGCACCTCCCGCGAGGCCAGCACCGGCGCCTGCGTGGCCAGGAAGATCGCCACGATGACCTGCATGATGTTGGCGTAGGAGGCGTAGCGGAACAGCGCGTCCTCCTGCTTGGTGAACGCGAACGCCGCGACCGACCCGGCCGCCGGCAGCAGCATGATCGCCGCGAGCAGGAACGGCATCACCTTCGCCCGCGCGGGGCGGCCGAGGCCGTAGGCGGCGCGCAGGTTGTGCACGTACAGCGACCGCAGCACGTACGCCCGGCCGTTGCGGCGCCCCTCGTAGTGCCGGTAGCCGATGTCGTGGATGGTGCTGGTGCTCATCGCGGCGCCCCCTCCTGCACGTCGCCGGGCCGCACGCCTCCGGCCGGGGGCGGCGGCGCGGGCGGCGTCTGGAAGACCTCTTCGATGTGGTGCCGGCGCTGCTCCATCCGGATCAGCCGGAGCCCGAGCTCGGCGACGCCGTCGCGGACCAGGTCGTAGGTCTGCTCGCCGGCGATGTCGACGACGAGGAACCGGCCCTCCGGACGGACGGCCACGCCCTGGTCGTACAGGTGCCGTCCGAGCGCGTCACGCTCCTCGTCCACCTCGACGGTGAGGACGCCGCTCTCGGCCGTGTACGCCTCGACCGCCTGGGAGCGCAGCAGCTTCCCGCCGTCGACGATGACGACGTGCTCGCAGACCCGCTCCAGCTCGCCCAGCAGGTGCGAGGTGACGAGGACGCTGATCCCGAACTCGGTGCCGATCCGGCGGATCAGGTCGAGCATCTCGTCGCGTCCGGCCGGGTCGAGGCCGTTGGTGGGCTCGTCCAGGAAGACGAGCTTCGGGTCGTGGACGAGGGCCTGCGCGAGCTTCACCCGCTGGCGCATCCCCGTCGAGTAGCCGCCGATGGGACGGTAGCGCTCCTCGTACAGGCCGACGTGCCGCAGGGTGTCGGCGGCGCGCTCGCGGGCCGCGGTCGGCGGCAGCCCGCACATCCGCGCCATGTGCACGACGAACTCGGTCGCGGACACGTCCGGCGGCAGGCAGTCGTACTCGGGCATGAAGCCGACGCTCTCCCGGATCCGCAGGCCTTCGCGCGCGATGTCGAGGCCGAGCACGGTCGCGGTCCCGGAGGTGGGCGGCAGCAGCCCGAGGAGGATCTTGATGAGCGTCGACTTGCCGGCGCCGTTGGCGCCGACCAGGCCGACGACTCCGGGCTCGACGGCCACGGAGAGGTCGTCCAAGGCGGTCACCCGGGGGAACCTCATCGTCAGGCCCTGGGTGGCGATGATGGGCATACCGTCGAACCTAGCGGCTGGCCCGGCGTGGCACGTCACCCTGAAGGGCGATCAGGGGGAGCCTTTGGTCCGATGCCGAAGCGACCTAAGTTCCCCGCATCGCGTTCCTTCGGCCGCGCTGGCGCAGCACGACGGCCCACACGGCCCGCTGGAGGAGCAGCGTCAGCGTGCCCGCGATGATCATCCCGGCGACGTTGACGCCCAGCTGGAGCAGCGATCCGTTGATCTCGCTGCCGTGCTTGAGCGCCATCGCGACCGCGAGGTTGCCGGCCGCGGGCACGGTGGTGACCGAGATGAAGACCCCGACCAGCGCCGACGACTTGCCCGCGGTGAGCGACAGGACGCCCGCGGCGCCGGCGAGCAGCGCGACGATGAACGACCAGCGGTCCGGGCTGTAGATGAACGCGGTGAGGGGGCGGTCGTCCGGCAGGCGGTCCAGCTCGATCACGCCGGTCCACCGGGCGGCCAGCGCGCACACGTAGGTGACCGCGATCGCCACGGCGAACCCGACGGCCAGCGCCCGCACCGCCTGCACGATGCGTCCGGGCTGGAGCCGGACCAGCCCGTAGCAGATCGCCGCGATGGCCGCGAACTCCGGTCCGAGGACCATGGCGCCGACCACCAGCACCGGTGAGTCGATCAGCGCCGCGATCGCGGCGAGCTGCGTGGCCAGCACGAGGAACGCCACGAACGACCAGGTCAGCGCGGTGCCCTCGCTGACCTGCCGGTCCAGTTCCTCCCAGACGACGGCGTCGTCGCCGTGCCCCGGAGCCAGATCCTTGGCCGTTTCGGCGCGGTCCGACAGCGTCAGGTCGACCTTGTCGAGGGCGATCGACCCGTCCCGGTCGACGTCGAGGGCGCGCAGCGCGTCCAGCACCTCGTTGGCCGACTCGCGCGCGATGTCGGCGGTGACGAGGTCGCCGCGCGGGGCGCGGGCGGCGCCCTCGATCACGACGACGTTGGTGGCGCCCGCGCAGGCCGCGAGCTCCTTGCAGACCGCTTCCGTGCGCTCGGCCGGAACGATCGCTCTGAGATGCAACACGGGCCAATCGTGCCGTATGCGTCGCGGTGCTGTGTCACGAGCGCGTCCGGAGGAAGACCAGGCCACAATGTTTGATCGATTATTTGCCTGAAAGATGGCAAAAACGCCAAGAAACTCCCCCCAGGACGGTGAAGTCATGACACAGCCTCCGGTGCTACTGAAGGCCGCGCGGACGGCCGCGGCGGGCCTCGCGCTCGCCGTCCCGCTGGCGACGGCGGGCTGCGAGGGCGACGTGGGCCTCTCGCAGACGGGATCGCCCTCGTCCGGCTCGACCAAGCCCGCCTCCGGCGACGAGGCCAAGGCGCGCAAGAACCTGTCGGGGCTGCGGATCGCGTCGGCTACGGACGGCGGCTACCGGCGCGACAAGTTCGGCACCCGCTGGAAGGACACCGACCACAACGGCTGCGACCAGCGCAACGACGTCCTCGCCCGCGACCTGACGAAGGTCGAGAAGAAGGGCCGCTGCATCGTGCTCGCCGGAAGGCTGGACGACCCCTACAGCGGCAAGCAGATCACCTTCGAGAAGAAGGACGCCGCCGAGGTGCAGATCGACCACGTCTACCCGCTCGCCCTCGCCTGGCGGATGGGCGCCTCCCGCTGGAGCGAGGACAGGCGCGAGCAGTTCGCCAACGACCACGACAACCTGCTCGCCGTCTGGGGCGTGCCCAACCGGGAGAAGAGCGACTCGGGCCCCGGCGAGTGGAAGCCCCAAAAGGGATTCCAGTGCGTCTACGCGGTCAAGTACGTCGCGGTCGCGAAGGAGTACTCGCTCCCGGTGACGCGCTCCGACCACGACGCGCTGCAGGACTTCCTCGCCCGCTGCTGACCCGCCGTAGGCTCGTCCCCATGAGCGAATCCCGCGGCGAGGACGCCGGCAAGGACATGGAGAGCACCGAGCGGGAACGGCCGCGGGTGCGGACGGAGCGGGGCGTGGGGGCCCGGGCGACCGGCGCGGAGGTGACCGGCGCGTCCGCGACCGGGCTGACGCTGCGGGCCGGGAACGGGCTCGGGTCGCTGGCGCTCGGGGCCATGGCCCTCGGCGCGGTCGCGGTCGGCGCGGTCGCGATCGGCAAGCTCGTCGTGAAGCGGGCGGTCGTCGGCCACCTCCAGGCCGGGACCGTCGAGATCGCGCATCTGAAGGTCGGCCGGCTGGAGATCGACGAGCGCTAGCCGGGCGGGCGGGCGGCGCCCGCCCGGCCGCGCCCGCCGGCTAGCCGAGGGTCGTGCGGACCACGCCGGCGAGGTGCTCGGCCACCGACTGGGCCTGCGCCTCGGACGCCGCCTCCACCATCACGCGCACCATCGGCTCGGTGCCGCTCGGGCGGATCAGGACGCGGCCGGTCTCGCCGAGGCCCTCCTCGGCGACGGAGACGGCCGCGGCGAGTTCGGGGGACGTCTTGGCGCGGTCCTTGTCGACGTCCTTGACGTTGATGAGGACCTGCGGCAGCCGCGTCATCACCTTGGCCAGCTCGTCCAGCGGCCGCCCGCGGCGGACCATCGCGGCGAGCAGGTGCAGGCCGGTGAGGACGCCGTCCCCGGTCGTCGCGTGGTCCAGCATGATGACGTGACCGGACTGCTCGCCGCCGAAGCCGAAGCCGCCCTCCTTCATCGCCTCCAGGACGTACCGGTCGCCGACCGCGGTCTCCACGACGGTGATGCCCGCCTCCCGCATGGCCAGCTTGAAGCCGAGGTTCGACATCACGGTCGCGACGACGGTGTCGGCGGCGAGCGCGCCGGCCTCCCGCAGGTCCAGGGCCAGGATCGCCATGATCTGGTCGCCGTCGACGACCTCGCCGCCCGCGGTCACCGCCAGGCACCGGTCGGCGTCGCCGTCGTTGGCGATGCCGGCGTCCGCGCCGTGCTCGCGGACGGCCTTCTGCAGCGCCTCCAGGTGCGTGGAGCCGCAGCCCGAGTTGATGTTGAGCCCGTCGGGAGCCGTGCCGATCGTGATGACCTCGGCGCCCGCGCGGCGCAGCGCCTCAGGGGCGACGTCGCTGGAGGCGCCGTTGGCGCAGTCGATGACGACGCGCAGGCCGTCCAGCGACACCGGGACCGTGGTCAGCAGGTGCGCGACGTACTGCTCGACCGCGCCGTGCGCCTCCCGGACGCGGCCGACGCCCGCGCCGGTCGGCGGCTCCCACGCATCGCCGAGCCGCGCCTCGACGCGGTCCTCCAGGTCGTCGGGGAGCTTGTAGCCGCTGCGGTCGAAGAACTTGATCCCGTTGTCGGGGGCCGGGTTGTGCGAGGCCGACAGCATCACGCCGAGGTCGGCGTCCAGCGCGTGGGTCAGGTGCGCCACCGCGGGCGTCGGCAGGACACCGAGACGCAGCACGTCCACCCCGGCGCTCGCGAGGCCCGCCACGACGGCGGCCTCCAGGAACTCTCCCGAGGCGCGGGGGTCGCGGCCGACCACCGCGACCGGGCGGTGTCCCTTGAACGCGCCCTGCTCCCCCAGCACCCGCGCCGCCGCGACGGACAGATCCATGGCGAGCGGGGCGGTCAGATCGCGGTTGGCGAGTCCGCGCACGCCGTCGGTCCCGAACAGACGAGCCACAGTTCAACTCCCGATCAGAGAGAGGATTCCGGAAAAGAGGGAGAGGCCACCCGGAAAAGCGGACGAGCCGCCGCACCCGGGTGCGCCGGCCCTGCGGGCCGGCTGCGGAGAAGCCACGGGGTGCGACGGCTCGTGCCGTCGATCAACGCTTGCTGTACTGCGGAGCCTTGCGGGCCTTCTTGAGACCGGCCTTCTTCCGCTCGGGCACCCGCGCGTCGCGGGTGAGGAAGCCGGCCTTCTTCAGCGCCGGGCGGTGCTCGATGTTGGCGAACTGCAGCGCGCGGGAGATGCCGAGGCGCAGCGCGCCGGCCTGGCCGGTGGTGCCGCCGCCGTTCACGCGCGCGAGCACGTCGAACTGGCCCTCCAGGCCCAGCAGCACGAACGGCTCGTTCACGATCTGCTGGTGCACCTTGTTCGGGAAGTACTGGTCCAGGGTGCGGCCGTTGATCTTCCACTGGCCGCTGCCGGGAACGATGCGGACCCGCGCGATGGCCTGCTTGCGGCGGCCGGTGCCGGCCGCGGGGCCGGTCGCGACCGGCTGGCCGAGGAAGCCCTCGCCGGCGGCCTCGGGGGTCTCGGTGCTGTACTCGGAGGGCGTTTCCTCGTACGAGTCGAGCTCGGCGGCCTGCTCGGCGCCGGTGGTGTCGTCCACGGTTCTCCTCGGGATGTTCTAGCCAGGGCGGCTGGCCCGTCAGGCGGGTGCCCCGGCGGCCTCTGCTTCCGGGTCGCGCACGATCGGCTCGTGCGCGGGCGTCACTTCTTGATCTGGCTGATCTGGGTGATCTCGAACGGGACCGGCTTCTGCGCCTGGTGCGGGTGGTCCGGCCCGGCGTAGACCTTCACCTTGCCGAACATCTTCCGGCCGAGGGAGTTCTTGGGCAGCATGCCCTTGATCGCCTTCTCGACGGCCCGCTCGGGGTGCTTGGCCAGCAGGTCACCGTAGCTCACCGAGCGCAGACCGCCCGGGTAGCCGGAGTGCCGGTAGGCCCGCTTCTGCTCCAGCTTGTTGCCCGACAGCGCCACCTTGTCGGCGTTCACGATGACGACGAAGTCACCGGTGTCGAGGTGCGGGGCGTAGATCGGCTTGTGCTTACCCCGGAGCAGCTGTGCGACCTGACTGGCGAGACGGCCCAGCACGACATCGGTCGCGTCGATGACGTACCACTGACGCTGGACGTCAGCGGGCTTAGGGGTGTACGTGCGCACGGTCGTAAGCCTTCGTTTCTCGTCGACTCTCAGCGGTTTCGATCCTCCACCCGTCCGCGTGGACGGGTGCCACCTGGCAGCGGAATCCTGCTCGCGCCGATCAGAGGATCATCCGACCCGGCGCTCCGGGATGCCGGGGGCCCGCACGCGGCCACGAGGACGCACATGATGGGGACGCACCGACAGGTCGTCGCGCCTCTCGCCTGCAACGAGCAGGCGCCGACGCACACAACAAACACGCAGGATACTCGGCCGCGCGCACACGGGTCAAAACGAGGCGCCGTGGCGCTTCCGGCCGCGCCTCCAGTATGCCGTACGCCCCGCGATGCCCGGGAGTGGACGTTCAGCACCGTGACGATCACACCTTGTAGCGTTTTGGCCCTTTCTGGATTCATTTTGGTAACAGAGGGTCCATATCGGGATATGGTGCCGGGCGACCGGTCCACGCCGGCTCACGCCGGCCCGCACCCGGGAGCCCCCGCTGACTACTCCCCGCAGACCAGCCGATCCCGCCGGAGGCCGCCGGCCCGGCGACGCCGGGCGCCCCGGCCCCGCGCGGCACGGCGCCTCCGCGCCGCGCGACGTCCCGTCGCGGCCCGCCCCTCCCTACCGGGACGAACTCGTCGCCAGCGGTCCGCGGCGCGCCCGCCGGGAACCCCCGCGCGCGGAGCGGTCGCCGAGCGACGGCGACGCGTTCTGGAACAGCCGCCCGCCGCGCGGGAAGCGCTCCGGGAGGAAGGGCGCGAGGGGGATCGTCGTGGCCGCCACCGCGTCCGCCCTCGCCATCGGCACCGGAGTCGTGATCGACCGGCTCGTCCTGCCCCAGTTCCGGTCGGAGAACACGTCCGCCTCCGGGGCGGAGCGCAGCCCGTCCGTCGAGGTCCCGGCCGGACCGCAGAGCGACCCGCTCGCCGCGACCGGCAAGGGCTCCGGCTCGGGCTCCGGTTCCGGGACGGGCGCGGGCGGCGGCCGGACCAGCGCCTCCCCCGCGCCGGCCGCCGAGGAGCAGACGCCGCCGCTGAAGGCGATCCACCCGCCGAAGAAGAGCACGTCGGCCAAGCCCTCCACGCCCAAGAGGTCCGCCGTGCCCGACGCCCCCTCGACACCGGGCGGGAGCACGACCCCGGGCGGCGGTTCCGGCGGCTCGTCCGGTCCCGAGGCGAGCGTGGTGTCGCTCACCAACGCCGAACGCGCCAAGCACGGATGCCCGGCGCTGCGCAACGACGCGCGGCTCGCCACCGCGGCGCGCAAGCACTCGGCGGACATGGCGGCCAACAACTACTTCGACCACACGTCGCGCAACGGCGACAGCCCCTGGAAGCGGATGGAGGACGCCGGATACAGCAGCCCCGGCGCGGAGAACATCGCCAAGGGCTACCCGACCGCCTCGGCCGTCGTGAAGGGCTGGATGGACAGCCCCGGCCACCGGGCCAACATCCTGAACTGCGGACTGCGCGCCATCGGCGTCGGCATGGCCTCGGGGTCCGGCGGGCCCCTGTGGACGCAGGACTTCGGCTGGAAATGACCGCCCCCCATCGGCGGGGACATGACCTTCGGCAAATCACCGGCGTCCGGTTCGCCCCCATGTCATGGTGGGTGTCGCGAAGGTCCAGAGCCCTGAATGAGGAACGGTAAGGTCCAACCCATGGGTTATCCGGGCGATCAAGGCAAACCCGGCGACTGGCCTCCCCGGCAGTCGCCGCACGCGCCGTACGGACCCGGAGCCGAAGCGCCGCCGTACGGCCACGACAACGACGAATCCCCTTTCGCACCACGTGAAGAGGGGTCCGGCACGCCGCCGTTCGGCAGTGACAGCTTCGGCCAAGACAGGTTCGGCAACGACGGGTTCGGCGGCGCCCCCTACGGCGGCGGTGCCCCCGGCGGCGCCCCCGGCGGCGCGCCCAAGGGCGAGGCGCCCGGCGAGCAGACCGCGGCCTGGTCCGACCAGCCGCCCGCGTGGGGCGACGAACCCGTCGCCGGCGGCGCCTACGGCGAGAACCCCCCGGGCGAGGGCGGCTTCGGCTCCTACGAGGGCATGCCGCCCGGGCCGTCCGCCGCGCCCGAGCGCCCCGAGAAGCGCCGCAACCTGCCGCTGATCATCGGCGGCGCCGCGGTCGCCGGGATCCTCCTCATCGGCGGCGGCGTCGGGCTGTCGTCCATGCTCAAGGGCGACTCCAAGCCGAAGCCGAAGCCGAAGCAGGCCGCGTCCCAGCAGCCGCAGGCCACGCCGAGCCCCACGCAGCCCGTCCTCACCCCGGTGAAGCTGCAGAGCCGTACGACCGACCCCGCGCCGCTGACCCTCAAGGAGGTCTTCGGCAAGGCGACTTTCAAGGCGGGCAGCCACAAGTACGTGCGGACGGCCGTCACAGGGAAGAAGGGCTGCACCGGCGTCGTCGGCGGCGTGTCCCTGGCGAAGGCCCTCAAGAAGGGGCGCTGCACGCAGTCGCTCCGGGCCACCTACGCGCTCAGCAACGGCTCTCTCATCGGCACGGTCGGCGTGTTCAACCTCCAGACCGAGGCCGCGGCCAAGAAGGCCGTCAAGGCCGCCGCCGCCAAGGACGCGTTCCTGGTGGCGCTGCCCGGCAAGGGCGTCACCAAGAACAACGGCAAGGGCGAGGCGCTCGGCACCTCGCAGGCGCGCGGCCACTACGTCATCATGACGTGGGTGCAGAGGCCGGACGGCAAGAAGATCTCGAGCAAGTACCATGCCGCCGTCCAAGTCTTCGGCACCCAGCTGGTCAAGGGCAGCAACCTGGCACTGGCGCTGCACTACCGGGAGACCGAAGGCAAGCCCCTCCAGAAGTGACCCCCATGAATACCCTCACTGCTTATGTCTGGACCTAGAGACGCACGGGAGCACGGCGAGCCGGCCGGCGAGGCCGCTCCCCTCAAGCTCCCCGCCTTCGGGCTGGAGGCCCCCTGGTGGGCGGCGGAGTCCGCGGACGCCGCCGCCCCGCCGGCCGGGCAGGCGCCCGCGGCGCCGGAGATGCTGTCGGCGCCCGTGGTCGAGGAGGTCGAGGACGAGGCGGACGTCTCCGCCTCCGAGACCCCCCTCCTCCCCGAGCCCCCCGCCGCGTTCGGGGCCGCCCCGGCAGCGCCCGGGACGCTCGTCGCCGGGAAGGGCGTCCCGCGCGTCGACTCCCGCGGCGCCGTCCCCGCCGAGCCGATCGTCAAGCCCCCGATCTCCCCCGACGACACCGACCCCGAAGGCTTCCCGCCCGTCCCGCCCGCGCAGGGCGGATCCCGGGACGCGGCGCCGCGAGGCGAGGGCGCGGGGGCCGTCACACCAGAGACCGAGGCCACCGTGGACAACCCCGCCGTGACCGACACCGCGACGGACATCCCCGCGTCGCTCTCGGCGTTCGAGAAGGCCAAGGAGGCGGAGGACGCCGCGTCCCTCGCGCCCGTGCTCGTCCCGGACGCCATCCTCCCGCCCGGCGTCGTCCCGCCCACCGGAAGCGGCCCGTTCCCGCACGCCGATCCGGCAGCGGTGGGCGCGGCGGGCGCCGAACAGCCCCCGGCGGGCGCGCCGACCTACCACGGCGAGGGCGGGCCCCCGGCCGGCGGCCCGCCGCCCGGACGTCCGCCGCAGGGCATGCCCGCCACCGGCCGGGGCGGCGCCAAGGGGCGCTCGGTGCTGATCGGCGGCGTCGCCGCGGTCATCCTCGCCGCGGTCGGCGCCCTGTTCCTCATCGGCGGAACGGGATCGGACAGCAAGGACGACAAGTCCGGAAAGACCCCCGAGGCCCCCGCGGCGGCGCGGACGACGCCCGCGGTCACCCCGTCCGCCACGCCCGCGGCTCCCGTCGACATCACCAACGAGAAGACCGACACCGCCGACCTGTCGTTCCGCGACGTCTTCCCGACCGAGAACATCCGGTTCGGCGACCGGACCTACCTCCGTGACCGCTGGTCGCTCAACCGGGACGTCACCTACGCGGCCCGCGGCTCCATGCTCGCCGCGCTGCGCAAGCAGCAGTGCCGCAAGATCGTCCGCGCGACCTACATCGACCCGGAGAGCAAGCTCGCCGTCACCTCCGGGATCGCGGTGCTGCCGACGAAGGCGGCCGCGATCGCCGTGAGCAAGGCGGGCGACCCCGCCCGCTACGAGTGGTTCCGCGGCATGGCGGGCAAGCGGTCCCCCGACATCGACCGGGCCGGCGGGTACGCGGCCGCGACCGTCCGCGGCCGGTACGTCGCCTACGCCTACGTCCAGTGGGCGAACGGCAAGAAGGCCAAGCCCGGCGACCCGACGATCAAGAAGGCCGCGCAGCTGTTCCTGGACTACGACCTGCGCCCGGTCATCGCCCGCTCCCGGGGCTGAGGCCCTGGGGCCCGCCCCCCGGACCGCCGGGTCAGCCGCCCTGCCGGGGCGCGCCGCCGGGCGGGGCGGGCTGGTCGGCGGCCGCGGCGGCCGTCGCGTTCAGCGTCCGGACGCGGCGGGTCTCCTGAGCGCGCCTGGCCAGGCTCTCGTCCTCGGGGTAGCGGATCTCCTCCAGCGACAGGCCGTGCGCGGGCGCCACGTTCACGCCGGAGTCGCGGACGCGCGCCGCGAGCACCTGCCCGGGCCACTCGACCTCGCGCCGCCCGTCCCCCACCATCAGCAGCGCGCCGACGAGCGCGCGGACCATCGAGTGGCAGAACGCGTCGGCCTCCACGGTGGCGAGCGCCAGGTGCGGGTCGCGGTCGTCGCGCGCCCACTCGTAGCGCAGCAGTTCGCGGATCGTCGTCGCACCCTCCCGCTTGCGGCAGTACGCGGCGAAGTCGTTCTCGCCGACCAGCCTGCGGGCGGCCTCGTTCATCCGGCCGAGGTTCAGGGGACGGGGATGCCACAGCACGTCGTGGCGGCGCAGCGGCTCCACCCCGAAGGAGTTGTCGCACACCCGGTACACGTAGCGGCGCGACAGCGCGGAGAACCGCGCGTCGAACCCCTCCGGGGCGATCGACACGCGCCACACCCGCACGTCCGGGGGCAGCAGCCCGGCGAGGCGCCGCGGCATCGTCCCGTTGATCGCCGAGTAGGCCGCGACCGGGACGACGAGGTGGGCGACCTGCCCGCGGGCGTGGACGCCGGCGTCGGTGCGGCCGGCGACGGTGAGCATGGGCGGCGGGTCCAGGCGCAGCATCCGGGCCAGCGCGTCCTCGATGACGCCCTGGACGGTCCGCTGGTTCGGCTGCCTCGCCCAGCCCGCGAAGTCCGACCCGTCGTAGGAGATGTCGAGCCGGAGTCGTACCAGTGCGGTCATGTCAGCCGAGTCGTCCTTCTCCAACGTCCGTTCTTCCCTCCGGGCAGCCCGCGTTCGTCGGGCACCCCCCTGACGCGCTCCCCGGAAAACCGTCGCCCTCCTGCCATGACCATGCGATCAAGTCTGGCAAAGTTCGGGCCCGCCGTCCCGATGGAAACGGCGGGCCCTCACGAACTTCGAGCAAACGCTCGCCCAGTTCAAGCGGCGGATTACTCCTTCTCGCCCTCGTCCTTGGCTTCGGCGTCGCCGGCGGCCTCGTCCTTGGCGTCCACGGCGGCCGTGTCGTCGGCCTCCGTCTTGGCCTCGGGCTCCTCCGCCTTCGGCGCCGGGGCGGCCGGAGCGGCCGTGCCGCCGGACGCCGCCAGCTGCTCCTGCACCAGCTCGATCACGGCCATCGGGGCGTTGTCGCCCTTGCGCGGCCCGATCTTGGTGATGCGGGTGTAGCCGCCGGGACGGGTCTCGAAGCGCGGCGCGATCTCGGTGAAGAGCTCGTGCAGCACGCCCTTGTCGCGGATCGTCTTGGCGACCAGGCGACGGTTGTGCAGGTCGCCCTTCTTCGCCTTGGTGATCAGCTTCTCCGCCAGCGGACGCACCCGCCGGGCCTTGGCCTCGGTGGTGGTGATGCGGCCGTGCTCGAACAGCGCCGTGGCCAGGTTCGCCAGGATCAGGCGCTGGTGCGCGGCACCGCCGCCGAGGCGGGCGCCCTTGGTGGGCTGGGGCATGTCGTTTCCTTCCTGCACCGGCCGTGTCAGGTACCGGTGTCAGCTGGTTCCGGACCGGCCGGGGACCGCGGGTCCCCGGCCGCCGGACTCGGGTTCCTAGTACTGCTCGGTCTCGGCGTAGCCCTGGTCGTCGTCGCCGTAGTTGTCGGCCGCCGCGCTCGGGTCGAACCCGGGCGGGGAGTCCTTCAGCGACAGGCCCATGTCGTTGAGCTTCTGCTTGACCTCTTCGATCGACTTGGCGCCGAAGTTGCGGATGTCGAGCAGGTCCTGCTCGCTGCGGGCGACGAGCTCGCCCACCGAGTGGATGCCCTCGCGCTTCAGGCAGTTGTAGGAGCGGACCGTGAGGTTCAGCTCCTCGATCGGCAGGGCCAGGTCCGCGGCGAGCGCGGCGTCCGTCGGGGACGGGCCCATGTCGATGCCCTCGGCCTCGACGTTGAGCTCCCGGGCCAGCCCGAACAGCTCGACGAGGGTCTTGCCGGCGGAGGCGACCGCGTCGCGCGGCAGCATCGCCTGCTTGGTCTCCACGTCCAGGATGAGGCGGTCGAAGTCGGTGCGCTGCTCGACTCGGGTGGCCTCGACCTTGTAGGTGACCTTGAGCACGGGCGAGTAGATGGAGTCGATCGGAATCCGGCCGATCTCCTGGCCCGGCTGCTTGTTCTGTGCGGCCGAGACGTAGCCGCGGCCGCGCTCGACCGTCAGCTCCATCTCCAGCTTGGCCTTGTTGTTCAGCGTGGCGATGTGCAGGTCCGGGTTGTGGACCTCGACGCCCGCCGGCGGCGCGATGTCGGCCGCGGTCACCTCGCCCGGGCCCTGCTTGCGCAGGTACATGACCACGGGCTCGTCGTGCTCGGAGGAGACGACGAGCTCCTTGAGGTTCAGGATGATGTCGGTGACGTCCTCCTTCACCCCGGGCACGGTCGAGAACTCGTGCAGGACGCCCTCGATCCGGATGCTGGTGACGGCCGCACCGGGAATGGAGGAGAGCAGGGTACGCCGGAGCGAGTTGCCGATCGTGTAGCCGAAGCCCGGCTCCAGCGGCTCGATGGTGAACCGCGACCGGAACTCGTCGACCTGCTCTTCGGTGAGAGTCGGACGCTGAGCGATGAGCATGGTGGTGCCTTCTTTCCGCGGTGCCCGCTATTTGACTACCGCGTTCTGGATTCTTCCCCGATCCGCCGGGGTCCCACCCGGGACCCCGGCGGGCGTTGAGCCGCTACTTGGAGTAGAGCTCGACGATCAGCTGCTCCTGGACGGGAGCGTCGATCTGCTGCCGGACGGGCAGCGAGTGCACGAGGATCCGCATCTTCTCGCCGTCGACCCCGAGCCACGCCGGGACCTGACGCTCGCCGACCTCGGCCTTGGCGACCTGGAACGGCGTCATCTCCATCGACTTGGCCTTGACGTCGACGATGTCGGCCTCGCCGACGAGGGCCGACGGGATGTTGACCTTCTTGCCGTTGACCCGGATGTGGCCGTGCCGGATGAGCTGGCGGGCCATGTCGCGGGACTTGGCGAAGCCGGCCCGGTAGACGACGTTGTCGAGCCGGCGCTCCAGCAGCGTGAGCAGGTTGTCACCCGTCTTGCCCTGCTGGCGGGTCGCCTCGACGTAGTAGTTGTGGAACTGCCGCTCCAGCACGCCGTAGATGCGCCGCGCCTTCTGCTTCTCACGAAGCTGCAGCAGGTACTCGGTCTCCTTGGGCCGACCGCGACCGTGCTCACCCGGCGGGTAGGGACGGATCTCGATCGGGCACTTCGGGCCCTCGCACTTGCTGCCCTTGAGGAACAGCTTCATCTTCTCGCGGCGGCAGAGCTTGCAGTCCGCACCGGTGTAACGAGCCATTGTTCTAGATCTCCCCTGCCTCAGACCCGGCGACGCTTCGGCGGGCGGCAGCCGTTGTGCGGAACGGGCGTGACGTCCTGGATCGAGCCCACCTCGAGGCCGGTCGCCTGCAGCGACCGGATGGCGGTCTCGCGGCCCGAGCCCGGGCCCTTCACGAAGACGTCGACCTTGCGCATGCCGTGCTCCATCGCGCGCCGGGCGGCGGCCTCGGCGGCCTGCTGCGCGGCGAACGGGGTGGACTTGCGCGAGCCCTTGAACCCGACGTGGCCCGAGGAGGCCCAGGAGATCACGTTGCCGTTGGGGTCGGTGATCGAAACGATCGTGTTGTTGAACGTGCTCTTGATGTGGGCGTGCCCGTGAGCGACGTTCTTCTTTTCCTTGCGGCGCACCTTCTTGGCGCCGACACGGCTCTTAGGAGGCATGTGCTCTCTCTACTCTTGAGGTCATCGATCCGGAGGACCGACTCCGGACTACTTCTTGCCGGCCTTCTTCTTGCCGGCCACGGTCTTCTTCTTGCCCTTGCGGGTGCGCGCGTTGGTCTGCGTGCGCTGACCGTGCACCGGAAGCCCGCGGCGGTGCCGGATGCCCTGGTAGCACCCGATCTCGATCTTGCGGCGGATGTCCGCCTGGACCTCGCGGCGAAGATCACCCTCGATCTTGTAGTTCGCCTCGATCCAGTCGCGGAGCTTGACCAGCTCGTCGTCGCCGAGCTGGTGCACGCGCAGGTCGCCGCTGACGCCGGTGCCCGAGAGGGTCTCCAGCGCCCGCGTCCGGCCGATGCCGAAGATGTAGGTGAGAGCGACCTCGAGGCGCTTTTCGCGCGGGAGGTCGACGCCGAGGAGGCGTGCCATCGTGGGCAGTTCCCTTCATTCGTCCGGAGGTATGGACGCACCGCCTCCGCGAACACCCTGCCCGGGTGGCGGCCCCGGCCTCCGAAGTTCCGGGGGTGCTCCTTCACACACCACTGCCGTACGTGCTCGGCCCCGGGTTTCCGGGACCTGCACGTACGGCCGTGTGAAGGCTGCGGTGCGCTTGCTGGTGGTGAGCGTCAGCCCTGACGCTGCTTGTGGCGCGGGTCGGAGCAGATGACCATGACCCGGCCGTGCCGGCGGATGACGCGGCACTTGTTGCAGATCTTCTTGACGCTCGGCTTGACCTTCACTGGGTCTCCTAGAGATAAGGGTCACCCCCGCGCCGCCACGCACGGGGAAGGCAACCCCAGTGGGATTTACTTGTAGCGGTAGACGATCCGACCGCGCGTGAGGTCGTAGGGGCTCAGCTCCACAACAACGCGGTCGTCCGGCAGGATCCGGATGTAGTGCATCCGCATCTTGCCGCTGATGTGGGCGAGCACCTTGTGCCCGTTGTCGAGCTCCACCCTGAACATGGCGTTCGGCAGCGACTCGATGACGGTGCCCTCGATCTCGATGGCCCCTTCTTTCTTGGGCATGTCCTCCGCGCTTCGCTGATCGGCTCATTGGACGCGGCCCGGCTCTCCAGGGGAGAATCGGCCGCAACCCGCACCGCGGCGCGGATGCGCCAGGAAGGGGAATCGGGCGGCCGTCGACGGACCGACAAGGGAGTCTACGCCAACCGGCCGTGCAATGCGAAATCGACGCATGATACGTGCCCGGAGACTGCTCCCGAGTCAAGCATACATCGCCTGCGCGTTGTACCTTTCCAGGAGAGCGACGTTCGAGGAGGGTCAGCATGCCGAGCTATGACTTCGCGCTGATCCTCAGCCGACCCCTCTACGAGGACGAGCTCGACCCGCTGTTCGACCGCACGTACGGCGCCGTCACGGTGTCGATCATGAGCGAGCCGCAGCACGCCGACCGCCACCATTCGACCGACGAGCTCCGCTCGGCAGCCCGTCCTCCAGCCCCCGCCCGCCACCATTCGAACGACGAGCTCCGCTCGGCAGATCGACTTGGCAACGCCTCGTGCAGCTGGCCGGGCGCCACCCTCGCCGCGGCGATCATGGAGGTGGTCGGGCACGTCGAGGAGAGCGCGCCCGGCCTGCACGTCCTGCGGGTGGAGGCCGACCCGCTGCTGACCATCCGCGACATCGCCGAGCGGGTGGGCCGGTCCCTGGACTCGGTCCGGCACGCGATCACCGGGGCGCGCGGCGCCACCGGCTTCCCGTCCTCGGAGATGTCCACCGCCGGTCACCGCCTGTGGCGGTGGTCCAAGGTCGCCGCCTGGTACGGGCTGGACGACCCCCAGCTCATCGAGGCCAAGCCGACCGTCCAGGCCATCAACGGCTGGCTCGCCCTCCGCGACGTCGTCCCCGACATCGCCCCCGCTCCCGAAGAGGTCACCTCGGCCCTGTCCCTGGTGATCCCGCACGTCGCCTGAGCGCCGCCCGGCCGGCTGCCGGAGCGCGGGGGTCGGCTCCCACCAAAGGTCTGCCTGAGCGTCGTCTGAGCCCCGACTGAGCGCCACCTGAGCGCTCCCTGAGCCCGCGGCACCCGGGGGCGAGTCGACAGTGCCGCCGCGCGGACGCGAAGATCGTCTCGGCGCCCGCTCGCCCGGGCTGCCCGGGGCGTGGGGTTCCGTGATGTGCTTGGGGCAACGGGGAGGGGATCGATGGCGATCATCGCGCAGCTGAGCGACATCCATCTGGCGGCCGGACGCGACGGCCGGATGGACGACGACTCCGGACCGGTCCGCGCGCTGCGGTCGGCGGTGTCGAGCCTGCTGTCGCTGCCCGCGCGGCCCGACGCCGTCGTCCTCACCGGCGACCTCGCCGACCGCGGGCTGCCCTCCGAGTACGCCCGGCTGCACGCGCTGCTGTCGCCGCTGCCGATGGCGGTCTACCCGATGTGCGGCAACCACGACGACCGCGACGAGATGCGCCGCATGTTCGCCGACCACCCGGCGGTCGCCGCGACGGGGACCGGCCCCGGCGCGCCCGTCCAGTACGCCGTCGACGTGGCCGGCGTGCGCCTGATCTGCTGCGACACCACCGTCGACGGCCATCCCCACGGCCACATGAGCGAGGAGAGGCTCGCCTGGCTGGAGGAGACGCTCGCCGCCGCGCCCGGTGTCCCGACCGTCATCGCCACCCACCACCCGCCGTATCCGATCGGGATGCGGTTCATCGACGACCTGCGGTTCGTCGACCCCGCCGGCTTCGCGGCCGTGATCTCCCGGCATCCGCAGGTCGTGCGGGTGATCTCCGGGCACGCGCACCGCGCGACGGTCGGCTCCCTGGCGGGACGGGTCTGCACCACCTGCCCGAGCACCTACCGGCAGCTGTTCCTCGATCTCACCCAGCGGGGCCGCGCGGCCGTCACCGGGGAGCCCGCCGGGTTCGCCCTCCACCTCGTCGGCGAGGACGGCACCGCCACCACCCACTTCGCCCCGACCGGGAACTACCGGCCCCTGATGGACGTGGAGTGAACCGCGCCGGGCACGCCGCCCGGGGCCCTGCCGGGCGGGCGCGTCAGCGGTCGTCCTGGCGCCCGCCGAAGATCGTGCGCATCAGCAGGACGGCGCCCCAGGGTCCGGCCACCCAGATCCACCAGGGGTAGACCGCGCCCGACGTCACCAGGATGATCAGCCACACTGTCAGGTTGATCGCGCTGACCGTCGCCCACGCGCCCCACATAGCCAGCATCCGCTGCGTCGCGAGGTCGCCGGACGGCCGCCGCGCCGGCGACGCGGTGCCCTTGGCCTGCTTCGCGGGGACCGGGAGCTGGTACAGATCCTCTTCCGGCAGGTCGGAGGTGACCTCCTGGAGCTGCCCGACCGTCTTCGCCCCGTAGACCGCGTCGAGCCGCTCCTGCAGCTCGTCCATCGTGATCCGGCCCTCCGCGCAGTGCTCGCGCAGACTCGCCGCCACCCGATCGCGGTCGGCGTCCGACGCCCGGATGTCAGGGTTCGGCGCCATCGTTCCTCCGCTCCTCAGGACCTGCCTTCCCTATCCATTCTGCGGCGCGGATCCGAGGTTCGCGAACCGGTCCCGGCCCTCGTCGAGCGCCGTCAGGACGCGGGGGCCGTCCGCCGTGACCGCGAAGGTGTGCTCGAAGTGCGCCGAGGTGCGCCCGTCGGTCGTCACGACCGTCCAGCCGTCGTCGAGCTCGGCGGTCTCCTTCGTGCCGAGGTTCACCATCGGCTCCACCGCGAAGCACATCCCCGGCTCCAGGACGGGCCCGTGCCCGGGCGCCCCGTGGTTGGGGATCAGCGGGTCCATGTGCATCTCGGTCCCGATGCCGTGACCGCCGTAGCCCTCCACGATGCCGTAGGGGCCCTGAGAGCGGATGTGGGCCTCGATCGCATGAGAGATGTCCGTGAGGCGGGCGCCGGCGCGTCCGGCCGCGAGGCCGTGCCACAGGGACTCCTCCGTGACCTCCAGCAGCCGCCGCTGCTCGTCGGTGACCTCGCCCAGCGGAACCGTGATCGCCGCGTCGCCGTGCCAGCCCTCGACGATCGCGCCGCAGTCGATGGACAGCACGTCGCCCGCGCGCAGGATCTTGTCGCTCCGCGGGATGCCGTGCACGATCTCCTCGTTGACCGACGCGCAGATCGTCCCGGTGAAGCCGTGGTAGCCCTTGAACGACGGGACGCCGCCGTTGTCGCGGATGTGCTCCTCGGCGAGCGCGTCCAGGTCCAGGGTGCTCATGCCGGGCTTGGCGGCCTCGCGCAGCAGCTCCAGCGTCCGCCCGACGAGCAGCCCCGCCGCGCGCATCAGCTCGACCTGCTCCGGGGTCTTCATCTGGATCATGAGCCTACGCCGTTTGAACATCTCTCCCCTTGCCCCGGTTCTCGCGCCGGAACGGCCGCGCGGACGCGGGAGCACCGCGTCCGCGCCGACGGCTCCACGACGGGCCCGTCACTTCTCCTGCGGGCCCGTCACTTCTCCAGCGGGCGCAGCGCGGTGAGGGCGCGCTTGGTGACCTCTTCGACCGGTCCCGTGGCGTCGATGCCGACGAGGATGTTCTCGTCGGCGTAGAACTGCACCAGCGGCGACGTGTCGTGCCGGTACACCTCCAGGCGGTGCATGACGACCTCTTCCTTGTCGTCGTCCCGCTGGAACAGGTGACCGCCGCAGTCGTCGCAGATGTCGTCCTGCTTGTCGTCGAAGTCGACGTGCCAGATCCGGCCGCACTTGTCGCAGGTGCGCCGCCCCGACAGCCGCCGGACGACCTCGTCCTCGTCGACGACGAGCTCCAGCACGATGTCGAGGCGGGTGTCCCACTCGGCGAGGATCTTCTTCAGCGTCTCGGCCTGCGGGACGTTGCGCGGGAACCCGTCCAGCAGGAACCCGTCGCGGGCGTCGTCCTCGCCGAGCCGGTCGCGGACCATCGCGATCGTGACCTCGTCGGGGACGAGGTCGCCGCGGTCCATGTACTGCTTGGCCTGCCGGCCGAGCGGCGTCCCGCCGCTGACGTTCGCGCGGAAGATGTCACCTGTCGAGATCTTCGGGACCGACAGATGAGATGCGATGAACTGGGCCTGCGTCCCCTTGCCCGCACCCGGGGGGCCCACCAGGACGATACGCACTACCGGAGGAAGCCCTCGTAGTTGCGCTGCTGGAGCTGACTCTCGATCTGCTTCACGGTATCCAGTCCGACGCCGACGACGATGAGGATGCTCGTGCCGCCGAACGGGAAGTCCGAGCTCGCCTTCATGAGTGCGAAGGCGACCATCGGGATGAGGGACACGAGCCCCAGGTAGAGCGCACCGGGTGTGGTGATCCGGGTCAGCACGAAGTCGAGGTACTCGGCGGTCGGCCGACCAGGACGGATACCTGGGATGAATCCACCATACTTCTTCATGTTGTCGGCGACTTCAGTGGGGTTGAAGGTGATCGCCACATAGAAGTACGTGAAGAAGATGATGAAGACGAAGAAGATCCCCATGTGCCAGGCGTTGTCCTGCTGGAGATAGGGCTGCACCTTCTGCAGCCACTTGGTGTTGGGCCACAACTGGGTGGCCAGAACCGGCAGGTAGAGCAGCGAGGACGCGAAGATGATCGGGATGATGCCGGCCTGGTTGACCTTCAGCGGGATGTAGGTCGAGGTGCCGCCGTACATGCGGCGTCCCACCATCCGCTTGGCGTACTGGACGGGGATGCGCCGCTGCGCCTGCTCGACGAACACCACCCCGGCCATGATCGCCAGACCCACCAGGATCACGATCGCGAAGACGAACCCGTTCTTGGTCTTGTAGATGCTCCAGAACTGGGCGGGGAAGACCGCCACCACCTGGGTGAAGATCAGGATCGACATGCCGTTGCCGACGCCACGGTCGGTGACCAGCTCGCCCAGCCACATGATGACGGTCGTGCCGGACACCATGATGATCACCATGGTGACGATCGGGAAGATGCCCTTGTCGTACAGGATGTCGCCGCTGCCGGAGATGCCCTGGAACAACTGACCGGTGCTCGCCATCGCGACGATGCCGGTCGCCTGCAAAATCGCCAGCCCGACCGTCAGGTACCGGGTGTACTGGGTGATCTTGGTCGTGCCGGCCTGGCCCTCCTTCTTGAGGGCCTCCAGCCGCGGGATCACCACCGTCAGCAGCTGCAAGATGATGCTGGCCGTGATGTACGGCATGATGCCGAGCGCGAAGACCGACAGCTTCAACAGCGCGCCGCCGCTGAACAGGTCGACCAGGCCGTAGAGCTGGTTGCTGTCCTTGGCCGCGTCCGCGGTCTCCTTCAGCACCTTCACGTTCACGTTGGGCGTCGGCAGGATCGAACCGATCCTGAACACCACGATCATGAACAACGTGAAGAGGATTTTCTTACGCAGGTCAGGCGTACGGAAAGCCCGAGCGAACGCGGTCAGCACCATTCCTCCTGCGCGACTGGCGGGTTCATGGCCGCCGAGGGGGCGGTTTCAGGTCCATGAGTTCGGGCGGAGAATACCCCGTGTGACGGCAGAGTGCGCAATCTCACGCCGAGTACCTTCGCTCGTGTGACTCTAACAGCAGATGACACCGGGGCCGCCCCGCCGGACCCGGTGGCCTCACGGCCCCGGGCCTCCTGCGGGCACGGCCCCGGCATCGAAGGTGTTCCTTCTTACAGCTCGTCGGCGGATCCGCCGGCGGCGGCGATCTTCTCCTTGGCGGCGCCGGAGAAGGCGTGCGCCTTCACCTGGACCGCGACGGAGATGTCGCCCGTGCCGAGGATCTTGACCGGACGGCCGCGGCGCACCGCGCCCTTGGTCGCCAGGTCCTCTGCCGTGACCTCGCCGCCCTCGGGGTAGAGCGCGGCGAGCTTGTCCAGGTTCACGACCTGGAACTCGACCCGGTTCGGGTTCTTGAAGCCCTTGAGCTTCGGCAGCCGGCGGATCAGGGGCATCTGGCCGCCCTCGAAACCGACGGGGACGGTGTTGCGGGCCTTGGTGCCCTTGGTGCCGCGACCGGCTGTCTTGCCCTTGGACGCCTCGCCGCGGCCCTTGCGGGTCTTGGCCTTGTTGGCGCCGGGGGCCGGACGCAGGTCGTGCACCTTGAGCGGGGTGCCCTCGGTCTCCGCGGCGGAGTCCTTACCGAGATCAGCCGCCATGTCAGTCGACCTCCTCGACGGTGACCAGGTGCGCCACCGTCCGGATCATGCCGAGCACCTCGGGGCGGTCCTCGCGGACCACGCTCTGCCCGATCTTCTTCAGGCCCAGGGTGCGCAGCGTGTCACGCTGGTTCTGCTTCTCGCTGATCACGGACTTGGTCTGCGTGATCTTCAGGTTGCTCACGACGACGCGACCTCCGCCCTCGGCTCGCTGCCGGCGGCGCGCGCGCGCAGCATGGCCGCCGGGGCGACGTCCTCGATCGGCAGGCCGCGCTTGGCCGCGATCTCCTCGGGACGCTTCAGCGACTTCAGACCCGCGATCGTGGCGTGCACGATGTTGATCGCGTTGTCGCTGCCCAGCGACTTGCTCAGCACGTCGTGGATGCCGGCGCACTCCAGGACCGCGCGCACCGGGCCACCGGCGATGACGCCGGTACCGGGGCTGGCCGGACGGAGCAGGACCTCGCCCGCCGCGTCGCGCGCCTGCACCAGGTGCGGGATCGTGCCCTGGATCCGCGGCACCTTGAAGAAGTGCTTCTTGGCCTCCTCGACGCCCTTGGCGATCGCCGCGGGCACCTCCTTGGCCTTGCCGTAGCCGACGCCGACGGTGCCGTTGCCGTCACCGACGATCACCAGGGCGGTGAAGCTGAAGCGACGACCGCCCTTCACGACCTTGGCGACACGGTTGATCGCCACGACCTTCTCGATGTACGACTGGCCCTTGTCGGCGCCACCGCGGCGGTCGTCGCGGCGGTCGCGACGGTCGCCACCCTGACCGCCACCACGCCTCTGCGCTGCCATCAGTGGTTCCTCTCGTTCGCCTTGTAAAGGGCCTTCACAGCTCCAGGCCCCCCTCACGGGCACCGTCCGCGACAGCGGCGATGCGGCCGTGGTACTTGTTGCCGCCGCGGTCGAACACGACCGCGTGGACGCCGGCCTGCTTGGCCCGCTCGGCAACGAGCTCGCCGACCTTGCGGGACTTGGCCGTCTTGTCGCCGGAGTCGGCGCGCAGGTCCGCCTCCATCGTCGACGCGCTGGCCACCGTGTGGCCCTTGTCGTCGTCGATGACCTGGACGAACACGTGCCGGCTGGAGCGGGTCACGACCAGGCGCGGCCGCGCGGCGGTGCCCACGACCTTCTTGCGGACCCGCAGGTGCCGGCGCTTGCGAGCAAGCTGGCGACCGCTCGTGGCCTTGCCGGCCAGGGTCTTGGTGCCTGCCATGACTACTTACCAGCCTTTCCGACCTTGCGGCGGATCTGCTCGCCCTCGTAGCGCACGCCCTTGCCCTTGTACGGGTCGGGCTTGCGCAGCTTGCGGATGCGGGCGGCGATCTCACCGACGAGCTGCTTGTCGATGCCCTCGACGACGAGCTGCGTCGGCCTCTCCACCGTGAAGGTGATGCCCTCCGGCGCCTCGAACGGGATCGGGTGGCTGTAGCCGAGCGAGAACTCCACGTTCTTGCCCTTGGCCACCACCCGGTAGCCGACGCCCTGGATGACCAGGGTCTTCTTGTAGCCGTCGGTGACACCGACGACCATGTTGTTGATCAGCGTCCGGGTGAGCCCGTGCAGACCGCGCACCTTGTTGACGTCGTTCGGCCGGGAGACGACCAGGCGGCCGTCCTCCTGCGTGACCTCGATGGGGTCGGCGACGGTGTGCGAGAGCGTGCCCTTTGGGCCCTTGACGGTGACCTTGCGGCCGTCGAGCTTCACCTCGACGCCGCTCGGCACGCTGATGGGGAGACGTCCGATACGAGACATTTGTTGTGCCCTCCCCTCACCAAACGTAGGCGAGGACTTCCCCGCCCACTCCGCGCTTGCCGGCCTGACGGTCCGTCATCAGGCCCGAGGACGTCGAGATGATCGCGACGCCCAGCCCGCCCAGGACCTTCGGCAGGTTGTCCTTCTTCGCGTACACGCGCAGACCCGGCTTCGAGACGCGCTTGATGCCGGCGATCGAACGCTCGCGGGTCGGGCCGAACTTCAGCTCGATCAGGAGCTTCTTGCCGACCTCGGCGTCCTCCACGGTCCAGCCCGAGATGTAGCCCTCCTGCTGGAGGATCTCGGCGATGTGCGCCTTGATCTTCGAGTACGGCATCGCCACGGAGTCGTGGTACGCCGAATTCGCGTTGCGCAGACGCGTCAGCATGTCTGCGATCGGGTCGGTCATCGTCATGGCCTACTGGCCCTCCCTCGCCACGGTTTCCTCGGGTTGATGCGGCCCGTGGACCTTTGGCGCGGTCGTGGGCGCCTTCTCAGGCGCCCGGTTGGTCATTACAGGCCGGCTCCCGCCGTCCCCGGAGCGCGCTCCGGGGACGCGGTCACCAGCTGGACTTCGTGATGCCAGGCAGCTCGCCGCGGTGGGCCATCTCCCGGAAGCAGACTCGGCACAGGCCGAACTTCCGGTAGACGGAGCGCGGACGCCCGCAGCGCGAGCACCGAGTGTAGGAGCGCACGCCGAACTTCGGCTTCCGCCCCGCCTTGGCGATCAGCGACTTCTTCGCCATGCTCAGTTCTCCTTGAAGGGGAAGCCCAGGAGCTTGAGCAGCGCCCGGCCCTCGTCGTCGGTCTTCGCGGACGTCACGACCGTGATGTCCATGCCCCGCGAGCGGTCGATCTTGTCGGGGTCGACCTCGTGGAACATGACCTGCTCGGTCAGCCCGAAGGTGTAGTTGCCGTTGCCGTCGAACTGCTTCGGCGACAGCCCGCGGAAGTCACGGATACGGGGCAGCGCCGTGGCGAGCAGGCGGTCCAGGAACTCCCACATCCGGTCGCCGCGCAGCGTGGCGTGCGCGCCGATCGGCATGCCCTCGCGCAGCTTGAACTGCGCGATGGACTTGCGGGCCCGGTTCACCGCGGGCTTCTGCCCGGTGATCGCCGCCAGGTCGCGGATCGCGCCCTCGATCAGCTTGGCGTCCTTGGCCGCGTCGCCGACCCCCATGTTGACCACGATCTTGGTCAGCGAGGGGACCTGCATGACGTTGGCGTAGCCGAACTGCTCGCGCATCTGGCCCGCGATCTCCTCGCGGTAGCGCACCTTCAGCCTCGGCGTCGGCACGGGACGCTCGGTAACGGTCTCGGTCATCGGTCTCAGATCTCCTTACCGCTACGGCGCGAGATCCGGACCTTCGTGCCGTCGTCGTTGGTGCGGTAACCGACCCGGGCCGGCTTGCCGTCCTCGACGATCGCGACGTTGCTGACGTGCAGCGGCGCCTCGACCGTGACGCGACCGCTCTCCTTGCCGGCACGCTGCTGGTCGGCCTTGATGTTCTTGGTGATGAGGTTGACGCCCTCGACGACGACGCGCTCCTCGCGCGGGATGACGCGCAGGACCTTGCCCGTCGCGCCCTTGTCCTTGCCGGCGATGACGATGACCTCGTCGCCCTTACGGATCTTCATCAGAGCACCTCCGGCGCGAGCGAGATGATGCGCATGAACTTCTTCTCGCGCAGTTCGCGGCCCACCGGGCCGAAGATACGGGTGCCGCGGGGGTCGCCGCCGTCCTTGATGAGGACGGCGGCGTTCTCGTCGAAGCGGATGTAGGAGCCGTCCGGGCGCCGGCGCTCCTTGCGGGTGCGCACGACGACCGCCTTGACGACGTCACCCTTCTTCACGCCGGCGCCGGGAAGGGCGTCCTTCACCGTCGCGACGATGATGTCGCCGACTCCCGCGTAGCGCCGACCCGAGCCGCCGAGAACGCGGATGCAAAGGATCTCCTTCGCACCCGTGTTGTCGGCGACCTTGAGTCGCGACTCCTGCTGGATCACGTCTAACTCCTGTTCGTCACACCGGTTCTCGGCGCCCCCTTCGCGGGCGCCGAGCCTGGTGGAACCAGACTGTGGTCAATAGCGGGACGGGGTCCCGCGGGCCTGCGGCCCTACTTGGCCTTCTCGAGGATCTCCACCACGCGCCACCGCTTGGTGGCCGACAGCGGGCGGGTCTCCATGAGACGGACGCGGTCGCCGACGCCGCACTCGTTGGCCTCGTCGTGCGCCTTGTAGTTCTTCGTGCGGCGGATCACCTTGTGGTACTTGGGGTGCTTCACACGGTCCTCGACGGACACGACCACGGTCTTGTCCATCTTGTCGCTGACCACGAGACCCTCAAGGATCTTGCGGCTGCTCCGCTGCTCGGTCGTCTGCTCGGTCATTCGTTGCCCTCCGCGGCGTCCTCGACCGTCACGATGCCGAGCTCGCGCTCCCGCATCACGGTGTAGATGCGGGCGATCTCGCGCTTGACGGTGCGCAGCCGCCCGTGGCTCTCAAGCTGGCCGGTGGCGGCCTGGAAGCGGAGGTTGAACAGCTCCTCCTTGGCCTCCTTGAGCTTGGTGACCAGGACGTCCTCGGGCTCGGTCCGCAGCTCGTCGGCGGTAAGACCCTTGGCCATCAGGACTCACCCACCTCTCGCTTCACGATCTTGCACTTCATGGGGAGCTTGTGGATCGCGCGGGTGAGCGCCTCCCGGGCGACGTCCTCGTTCGGGTAGGAGATCTCGAACAGGACGCGACCCGGCTTGACGTTGGCCACCCACCACTCCACGGAGCCCTTGCCGGAGCCCATGCGGGTCTCGGCGGGCTTCTTGGTCAGCGGACGGTCCGGGAAGATGTTGATCCAGACCTTGCCGCCGCGCTTGATGTGGCGGGTCATGGCGATACGCGCGGCCTCGATCTGCCGGTTGGTCACGTACGCGCTCTCGACGGCCTGGATGCCGTACTCGCCGAACGTCACCCTCGTGCCGCCCTTGGCCATGCCGCGGCGCTTCGGGTGGTGCTGCTTGCGGTGCTTGACCTTGCGAGGGATCAGCATCGGTTACTCAGCTCCCCTCACCCTGCGGAGCAGCCTCGGCGGTCGGCGCCGGCTGCTCGGAACCCTGCTGCTGCTTCTGCTCGCCGCCACGGCCGCCGCCGCCACCGGCACCGCCGGCACCGCCGCGTCCGCCACGGCCGCCACGGCCGCCGCCGCGACGCTCACCGCGGCGCTCGCGGCCACCGCCGCCGCCCGCGGCGCGCTGCTGCGCGGCCTGCTGCTCGCGCTCGGCGCGCGTCTGCGCGGCCTCGCCCTTGTAGATCCACACCTTGACGCCGATGCGGCCGAACGTCGTCCGGGCCTCGTAGAACCCGTAGTCGATGTCGGCGCGCAGCGTGTGCAGCGGGACCTGGCCCTCGCGGTAGAACTCCGACCGCGACATCTCGGCGCCGCCGAGACGGCCGCCGCACTGGACCTTGATGCCCTTGGCGCCGGACTTCATCGCGGACTGGATCGCCTTGCGCATGGCGCGGCGGAACGCGACGCGGCTGGACAGCTGCTCGGCCACGCCCTGCGCGACGAGCTGCGCGTCGATCTCGGGGTTCTTGACCTCGAGGATGTTCAGCCGGACCTGCTTGCCGGTCAGCTTCTCCAGGTCGCCGCGCAGGCGCTCGGCCTCCGCGCCGCGGCGGCCGATGACGATGCCCGGCCGGGCGGTGTGGATGTTGACCTCGACGCGGTCACGGGTCCGCTCGATCTCCACCTTGGAGATGCCCGCCCGGTCCATGCCCTTCTGCAGCATGCGCCGGATCTGGACGTCTTCCTTGACGTAGTCCTTGTAGAGCTTGTCGGCGAACCACACGGACTTGTGGTCGGTGGTGATGCCGAGCCGGAACCCGTGCGGGTTGATCTTCTGACCCACTACCGGGCCCTCCTCGTCTTCTTACCGCCGCCGGACGCGGCCACAGCGTCGTCTCGCGACTCCACGACCACGGTGATGTGGCTCGTGCGCTTGTTGATGCGGTAAGCCCGGCCCTGGGCGCGGGGGCGGAAACGCTTGAGCGTCGGCCCCTCGTCCACCCACGCGCGACTGACGACGAGCGTCCCCGAGTCGAGCTTGAAGTTGTGCTCGGCGTTGGCGATGGCACTCGCCAGCACCTTGCCCACAGGCTCACTCGCTGCCTGGGGGGCGAACCGCAGCACCGCCTGAGCCTCCGCGGCAGGCAGGCCGCGGATGAGGTCCACCACGCGGCGGGCCTTCCTGGGCGTGACGCGGATGAACCGCGCCTGGGCCCTGGCTTCCATCGCTGTTCCCTCTCTCCTACGTGCTAACTGCTCTGCCTGCTCAGCCTCGGCGGCTGCGGCGGTCTTCCTTGACGTGGCTGCGGAACGTCCGCGTCGGCGCGAACTCGCCGAGCTTGTGTCCCACCATCGAGTCGGTGATGAACACCGGGACGTGCTTGCGGCCGTCGTGCACGGCGATCGTGTGACCGATCATGTCCGGCACGATCATGGAGCGCCGCGACCACGTCTTGATGACGTTCTTGGTGCCCTTCTCGTTCTGCACGTCCACCTTCTTGATCAGGTGGTCGTCCACGAACGGGCCCTTCTTCAGGCTACGTGGCATGACGAGCGACTCCTACCGCTTCTTCTTGCTGCGACGACGGACGATCAGCCGGTCGCTCGACTTGTTCGCCTGGCGAGTGCGGCCTTCCTTCTTACCGGCCGGGTTCACCGGGTGCCGGCCACCGGAGGTCTTGCCCTCACCACCACCGTGCGGGTGGTCGATCGGGTTCATGGCCACGCCGCGGACGGTCGGGCGCTTGCCCTTCCACCGCATGCGGCCGGCCTTGCCCCAGTTGATGTTCGACTGCTCGGCGTTGCCGACCTCGCCGACCGTCGCGCGGCAGCGCACGTCCACCATCCGCATCTCGCCGGAGGGCATGCGCAGCGTGGCGTACTTGCCCTCCTTGGCCAGCAGCTGGACGCCGGCGCCCGCACTGCGGGCGATCTTGGCGCCGCCGCCGGGGCGAAGCTCGATGGCGTGCACGACCGTACCGGTCGGGATGTTGCGCAGCGGAAGGCAGTTGCCCGGCTTGATGTCCGCGCCCGGCCCGTTCTCCACCCGGTCGTTCTGGCGCAGGCCGCGCGGGGCGAGGATGTAGCGCTTCTCGCCGTCCGCGTAGTGCAGCAGCGCGATCCGCGCGGTGCGGTTCGGGTCGTACTCGATGTGCGCGACCTTGGCCGGGACGCCGTCCTTGTCGTGCCGGCGGAAGTCGATCACGCGGTACGCGCGCTTGTGACCGCCGCCCTGGTGCCGGGTCGTGATGCGGCCGTGGTTGTTGCGGCCGCCCTTCTTGGGGAGCGGACGCAGCAGCGACTTCTCCGGCTCGCGGCGCGTGACCTCGACGAAGTCGGCCACGCTGGAGCCGCGACGACCGGGAGTCGTCGGCTTGTAATTACGGATGCCCATCTTTTTCGTTCATCCCTTGTCTGTCTTCGGGACGGACCGGCCTGCTTAGGCCGGACCGCCGAAGATGTCGATCCGCTCGCCCTCGGCCAGGCTGACGATGGCGCGCTTGGTGTCCTTGCGCTTGCCGTAGCCGAACCGCGTGCGCTTGCGCTTGCCCTGCCGGTTGATCGTGTTCACGTTCGTCACCTTGACACCGAACACCGACTCGACGGCCTGCTTGATCTGCGTCTTGTTGGCGTCCGGGCGGACGACGAAGGTGTACTTGTTCTCGTCCAGCAGCCCGTAGCTCTTCTCCGAGACGACCGGCGCGATGATGATGTCGCGGGGGTCAGCGATCTTGTTCATGTGCGACCCTCCTCACTTCTTCTTCGCGCGCGAGACGAACTCGTCGTACGCCGCCTTCGTGAAGACGACGTCGTCGTTCACCAGCACGTCATACGTGTTGAGCTGGTCGGAGACGATCACGTGCACGCTCGGCTCGTTGCGCAGGCTCTTCCAGGTCACGTCGTCCTCGCGGTCCAGGACCAGCAGGACGCGCTTGGCCCCGGTGACGTCGCGCAGCGCCTTCAGCGCCGTCTTCGTCTTCGGGGTGTCGCCCTCGATGAGGTTGTCGACCACGTGCACCCGGCCGAACCGGGCGCGGTCGGACAGCGCGCCGCGCAGCGCGGCGGCCTTCATCTTCTTGGGCGTCCGCTGCGAGTAGTCCCGCGGCTGCGGGCCGTGCACGACGCCGCCGCCGGCGAACTGGGGCGCGCGGGTCGAACCCTGGCGGGCGCGACCGGTGCCCTTCTGCCGGTACGGCTTCTTGCCACCGCCGGAGACCTCGCCCCGGGTCTTGGTGGCGTGCGTGCCCTGGCGCGCCGCGGCCAGCTGCGCCACCACGACCTGGTGGATCAGCGGCACGCTGGTCTTCGCGTCGAAGACCTCGGCGGGCAGGTCGATGTCGAGCTTCGAAGTCACTTGCCCGCTCCCTTCACTGCGTCGCGGACCAGCACCACGCCGCCGTTGGGACCGGGAACCGCGCCCTTGATGAGCAGCAGGTTCTTCTCCGCGTCGATGGCGTGGACGGTCAGGTTCTGCACGGTGGTACGGGCGTTGCCGTGCCGTCCCGCCATGCGGAGGCCCTTGAAGACGCGACCCGGGGTCGCGCAGCCGCCGATCGAACCCGGCGAGCGGTGCTTGCGCTGGGTGCCGTGCGAGGCGCCGAGGCCCTTGAAGCCGTGGCGCTTCATGACACCGGCGGTGCCCTTGCCCTTGCTCGTGCCGGTAACGTCGATCTTCTGGCCGGCCTCGAAGACGCTGGCGGTGATCTCCTGGCCGAGTTCGAACTCGGTGGTGTCGTCTGCCCGCAGTTCGACGAGGTAGCGGCGCGGCGTGACGCCGGCCTTCTCGAAGTGACCCGTGCTCGGCTTGTTCACCTTGCGCGGGTCGATCTGCCCGAACCCGATCTGAACGGCGGTGTAGCCGTCCTTCTCCTGGCTCTTGAGCTGGGTGACGACACACGGCCCGGCCTGGACGACGGTCACCGGAACGATCCGGCCCTCATCGTCGAAGACCTGGGTCATGCCGAGCTTCTCGCCCAGGACGCCCTTCCTCTGCGTACTCATCTCTCGGTGCGTCCCTTAGAGCTTGATCTCGATGTCAACGCCGGCCGGAAGGTCGAGTCGCATCAGCGAGTCGACCGTCTTGGGCGTCGGGTCGATGATGTCGATCAACCGCTTGTGCGTGCGCATCTCGAAGTGCTCGCGGCTGTCCTTGTACTTGTGCGGCGAACGGATGACGCAGTACACGTTCTTCTCGGTCGGCAGCGGCACCGGGCCCGCGACCTTGGCGCCCGTCCGCGTCACCGTCTCAACGATCTTCTTCGCGGAGGTGTCGATGACCTCGTGGTCGTAGGCCTTGAGCCGGATGCGGATCTTCTGTCCCGCCATGGTGGCCTCGGTGTCCTTTGCTGTAGTGCCGCTGGTTACTTCACTGGTCGTGACGCGGCGGCCCGGCAGTGTCTGCTTCCGGGGGGCGACCCCCGGACCCCCGCCAAAGCAGGGAGCCCGACGACCGGGCCGCCGCGTGACGAGAGGTGTTACTTGATGACCTTGGTGACGCGACCGGCGCCGACCGTCCGGCCACCCTCACGGATGGCGAACTTCAGGCCCTCCTCCATGGCGACGGGCTGGATCAGATCGACGCGCATTTCGGTGTTGTCGCCCGGCATGACCATCTCGGTGCCCTCGGGGAGGTTCACCACGCCGGTGACGTCCGTGGTCCGGAAGTAGAACTGCGGACGGTAGTTGTTGAAGAACGGCGTGTGGCGGCCGCCCTCGTCCTTGGACAGGATGTAGACCTGCGCCTCGAACTCGGTGTGCGGGGTGTTCGTGCCCGGCTTGATGACGCACTGGCCGCGCTCGACGTCCTCGCGCTTGATGCCGCGCAGGAGCAGGCCGACGTTGTCGCCCGCCTGGCCCTGGTCGAGCAGCTTGCGGAACATCTCGACACCGGTGACGGTGGTCGAGGTGGACTCCGGCTTGATGCCGATGATGTCGACGGTCTCGTTGACGTTGACGACACCGCGCTCGATGCGGCCGGTCACGACGGTGCCGCGGCCGGTGATCGAGAAGACGTCCTCGATCGGCATCAGGAACGGCTTCTCGGTGTCACGCACCGGCTCCGGCACGTTCTCGTCGACCGCGTCCATCAGCTCGACGATCGAGGCGGACCACTTCTCGTCGCCCTGCAGCGCCTGGAAGGCGGAGACGCGCACGACCGGGACGTCGTCGCCCGGGAACTCGTACTCCGACAGCAGCTCGCGGACCTCGAGCTCGACGAGCTCCAGGATCTCCTCGTCGTCCACCATGTCGCACTTGTTCAGGGCGACGACGATGTAGGGGACGCCGACCTGGCGGGCCAGGAGCACGTGCTCCTTGGTCTGCGGCATCGGGCCGTCGGTCGCGGCGACCACGAGGATGGCGCCGTCCATCTGCGCCGCACCGGTGATCATGTTCTTGATGTAGTCCGCGTGACCCGGGCAGTCCACGTGCGCGTAGTGCCGCGCCTCGGTCTGGTACTCGACGTGCGCGATCGAGATCGTGATGCCGCGCTCGCGCTCCTCCGGCGCCTTGTCGATGTCCTCGAACGGCGTGAAGGGGTTGAGGTCCGGGTACTTGTCGTGGAGCACCTTGGTGATCGCCGCGGTAAGCGTGGTCTTACCGTGGTCGATGTGTCCAATGGTGCCGATGTTCACGTGCGGCTTCGTCCGCTCGAACTTGGCCTTCGCCACTGGTTGCTCCTTGTTGCGATCCTCGGCCGCCTAGACGACCGCTTCGTTTACGTCTTGGTGATCTGTGGGCAGGCCCGGGTGCTTACTCGCCCCGCGCCTTGGCGATGATCTCCTGCGCGACGTTCCCGGGAACCTCGGCGTAGGAGTCGAACTGCATGGTGAAGACAGCCCGGCCCTGGGTCTTGCTGCGCAGATCACCCACGTAGCCGAACATCTCGGACAGAGGCACGAGCGCCTTGATGACGCGCATGCCGTGCCGCTCGTCCATGGACTGGACCTGACCTCGACGGCTGTTGAGGTCGCCGATCACATCGCCCATGTTGTCCTCGGGCGTGGTGACCTCGACGGACATCATCGGCTCCAGCAGCGTGGGGGACGCCTTGCGGGCGGCCTCCTTGAACGCCATGGAACCGGCGACCTTGAACGCCATCTCCGAGGAGTCGACCTCGTGGTAGGCGCCGTCCCGCAGGGTGACCTTGACGCCCACCATCGGGTAGCCGGCGAGGACCCCGAACTCCGCGGCCTCCTGGCAGCCCGTGTCGACCGACGGGATGTACTCCCGCGGGATGCGGCCGCCGGTGACCTTGTTCTCGAACTCGTAACCGTCGGACCCGCCGCCGAGCGGCTCCAGGTCGATGATCACGCGGCCGAACTGGCCGGAGCCACCCGTCTGCTTCTTGTGGGTGTACTCGACCTTCTCGACCTTGCGAGTGATCGTCTCGCGGTAGGCGACCTGCGGCTTGCCGACGTTGGCGTCGACCTTGAACTCCCGCTTCATCCGGTCGACGAGGATCTCCAGGTGGAGCTCGCCCATGCCCGAGATGACGGTCTGGCCGGTGTCCTCCTCCGTCCGGACCTGGAAGGAGGGGTCCTCCTCGGCCAGCCGCTGGATCGCGGTGCCCAGCTTCTGCTGGTCGGCCTTGGTCTTCGGCTCGATCGCGACGTGGATGACCGGCGCCGGGAAGTTCATCGACTCCAGCACGATCGGGTTCTTGTCGTCCGACAGCGTCTCGCCGGTGGTGGTCTGCTTGAGACCCATCACCGCGACGATGTCGCCGGCGCCCGCGCGCTCGATCTCGGTGCGCTTGTTGGCGTGCATCCGGTAGATCTTGCCGATGCGCTCCTTGCGCTCCTTGACGGAGTTCATCACGTTCGCGCCGGACTCCAGCACGCCGGAGTAGACGCGCACGAAGGTGAGCTTGCCCAGGTGCGGGTCGCTCGCGATCTTGAACGCCAGCGCGGAGAACGGCTCGTCCTCGCTCGGCTTGCGGACGAGGACCTTCTCCTCGTCGCGGACGGCGTGGCCCTCGATGGCCTCCACGTCCAGCGGCGAGGGCAGGTAGCGGACGATCGCGTCCAGCAGCGGCTGCACGCCCTTGTTCTTGAAGGCCGTGCCGCAGGTCACCGGGGTGAGCTTCGCGGCGATCGTCGCGCGCCGGATGCCGTCGTGCAGCTGCTCCACGGTGGGCTCGTTGCCCTCCAGGTACAGCTCCATGATCTCGTCGTCGTTCTCCGCGAGGGTCTCGACGAGCTTGTCGTGCCACTCGCGGGCCGTCTCGGCGTGCGACTCGGGGATGTCGATCGTGTCGTACATCTCGCCGAGCTTGGCCTCCTCGTTCCACACGAGGGCCTTCATCCGGACGAGGTCGACGACGCCCTTGAAGTCGGACTCGGCGCCGATCGGCAGCTGCAGCACCAGCGGCGTCGCGCTCAGCCGGTTCTCGATCATGTCGACGCAGCGGTGGAACTCCGCGCCGACCCGGTCGAGCTTGTTGACGAAGCACATGCGCGGCACGCCGTACCGGTCGGCCTGGCGCCACACCGTCTCGGACTGGGGCTCCACGCCGGCGACCCCGTCGAACACCGCGACCGCGCCGTCGAGCACCCGCAGGTTGCGCTCCACCTCGATGGTGAAGTCGACGTGGCCGGGGGTGTCGATGATGTTGATCGTGTGCTTGACGTCGTCGACGGGCCACTCGCAGGTGGTGGCGGCGGAGGTGATGGTGATCCCCCGCTCCTGCTCCTGCTCCATCCAGTCCATGGTGGCGGCGCCGTCGTGCACTTCACCGATCTTGTAGCTCATCCCCGTGTAGTACAGGATGCGCTCGGTCGTGGTGGTCTTGCCCGCGTCGATATGGGCCATGATCCCGATGTTGCGGACCTTGGCCAGGTCTACACCGGTTTTGGTAGCCACTGCCGTCCTCGCGTCGTCTCTCGTCGTTGCAGATCCGCCGGGATTACCAGCGGTAGTGGGCGAAGGCCTTGTTGGACTCCGCCATCTTGTGCGTGTCCTCGCGCTTCTTGACAGACGCGCCGAGACCGTTGCTCGCGTCGAGCAGCTCGTTCATCAGCCGCTCCATCATCGTCTTCTCACGCCGCTGCCGGGCGTAGAGCACCAGCCAGCGCAGCGCGAGGGTGGTGCTGCGAGCCGGCCGGACCTCGACGGGGACCTGGTAGGTCGCGCCACCGACGCGGCGGCTGCGCACCTCCAGGGTGGGCTTGACGTTGTCGAGCGCGCGCTTGAGCGTGACGACCGGGTCGTTGCCGGTCTTCTCGCGGGCGCCCTCCAGGGCGTCGTACACGATGCTCTGCGCGATGGAGCGCTTGCCGTCCAGCAGAACCTTGTTGATGAGCGCGGTGACCAGCGGCGAGTTGTACACCGGGTCAGCGATCAGCTGGCGCTTGCCAGCGGGGCCCTTGCGCGGCATCAGCTCTTCTCCTTCTTCGCGCCGTAGTGGCTGCGCCCTTGCTTGCGGTTCCGGACGCCCTGGGTGTCGAGGGAGCCGCGAATGATCTTGTACCGAACGCCGGGGAGGTCCTTCACACGGCCGCCGCGCACGAGCACGATCGAGTGCTCCTGCAGGTTGTGGCCGACGCCGGGGATGTAGGCCGTGACCTCGATCCCGCTGGTCAGCCGGACACGGGCGACCTTCCGGAGCGCGGAGTTCGGCTTCTTTGGCGTCGTGGTGTAGACGCGCGTGCAGACGCCCCGGCGCTGGGGGCTGCCCTTGAGCGCGGGCGTCTTGTTCTTGGTCACCTTGTCCTGGCGGCCCTTGCGGACCAGCTGCTGGATCGTGGGCACCGCGTCTCCGTCTTCCTCGTACCGAGCCGGTAAGTCCTATTGCTGCAATCACCACCTCAGGTGAGGCTGTGACCTGCCGGTTTCCCGACCTCTCCGACCCACGCGGTCGGGCGTGTCGCCGCCCCACGGAAATACAACCGCGCGAAACCGACACAGACCGCCCGGCCCTAACTGGGCCGAATCAAGCCGGGGAGTAGATGCGGCACGCTGGGGCCGGCCAACCGGCCTCGCCGACGCGCACGCATAGCGGCCCGCACACAGCGGGCACAAGTGAAGAGGTTACCGACCACTCAGCCAAAGTGCAAAGCGAGGGGGCTGTGCCTACTGCGCCTCTCTCCTCCTTCGGGCCTGGCGGCCCTCCATCGTCGAGAAACGCGGGCGATCGCTGGCATCGCTCCGTCTCGCCTTGCGGCTCGCTGCGCGATCAGGTTCTCGCAAGCTCGAATCTGGCTTCGCACGCGATCGCGGGGCCCGGGTCGTCGACGGCCGGGGTCGCCTCTGCTGCATTGTTACCCACGTTCCCGTGTTTGGGAAAGTCGTGGAGCAGTTTTTGCGTCCCCGGCCGTCTCGCGTTCTGGGAGTTTCGCGTCCTACAGGACGAAGGCGACCACCAGGACGACGAGGATCACCACGACCGCGACGCCGCCGCCGACCAGCAGGAGCGTGTTCTTGTTGCCCTTGCCGCCCTCTTCGCCACCGTAGGTGGACGGCTGGCCGTACTGAGCCTGCTGCCCGTACTGCTGCTGGCCTTGCTGGCCTTGCTGCCCGTACTGCTGCTGGCCGAACTGCTGGCCCTGCTGCTGCTCGCCGCCGGGCGGGCCGTACTGCTGCTGACCGTAACCCTGCTGCTCGCCGTAGCCCTGCTGCTGGCCGTACTGGCCCTGCTGGCCGAACTGCTGTTGCTGCTGCTCGCCCTGCTGGCCGCCGTACTGCTGCTCGCCGTACTGCTGCTGACCGTAACCCTGCTGCTCGCCGCCCTGGGCGTACTGCTGCTGGCCGTAGCCCTGCTGCTGCTGCTGCGGCTGCTGCTGGCCCCACTGCTGCTGGCCGATGTCGAGCCGGGTGTGCTCGGCCATGCCGGACGAGTCGGCGGCGTGCCTGCCCTGGGAGGCGGCGGACGGGTCGAACGCCTCGGTCGGGCGCGCGTCCTCCACGTTGCCCTCGCCGGGCGGGCGGTACAGGTCGTCCACCGAGGGGCCGGTCTGCTGCGACCCGGCGCCGTAGCCGGAGTCGGGCGGCGGGACCATCATCGTCCGCTCGTGGTCGGACTGCCCCTGCTGACCGCCGGGCTGGGACGACTCCGGCGACCACGGCTCTGGCGTGGACGGCGGGGTCGGGGCCGGGGCCTGCCACGGCTCGGCCGGGGGCTCCTGCCTGCGCTCGGGGCCGGTGGCGACCGGGATGTCGGTGCCGGGCGACCAGTGCAGCGTCGCCTGGTCGTCCACCACGGGCCGCTGCGGCTGCTCCGGCGCTCCCGCCGGACCCGGGACGATCAGCGTCCGGTCGGTGCCGGACTCCTGCGGCTGCTCGGGCCGCGGCTGCTCGCCGTACTGCTGCTGGCCGTACTGCGGCCGCTGGTCCCGGGGCGCGCCGTGCATCGGCTGCTGCGGGTACCCGGACTGCTGCTGCGGAGGCTGCTGCCCGTACGGCTGCTCAGGCTGCTGCCCGTACGGGGACTGCTCCGGCTGCTGACCGTACTGCTGCTGGCCGTACTGCTGGGGCGGCTCGTACTGCGGGGGCGGCTGCTGCTCCTGCGGGGGCGGGAATCCGCCCGGCCCGGGAGGCGTGCCGTAGGGCATCTGCCCGGCGGGCGGCTGCCCGTACTGGGGCTGCTGGTCCTGCGGGGCGCCGTAGGGGGGCGGGGGCGGGGGCTGCTCGCCGAACTGCTGCATCGGCTGCTCGACCATCGTGGGGGGCGGCGGGGGCGGCGCCTGCCGCTCCTCGTCGCGGGGCTGCGCCGGCGGTGCCGGGGACTGGCCGCCCAACTGCGGAGCACCGAACACCACGGTGCGGTCACCCAGCGGCCGGGCGGGGGGCTCCTGGCCCTCCGGCGGCCTGGGGTGCCCCTCATCCTCCGGCATCGGCCGCTGCGGTCCCTGCGTGCCGTCGTTCTCGGTCATCGTCGGGCTCCTTCAGCGCCGTCGTCCCGGGGCTCCTCAGCTCCCGGAAGTCCGGAGACGCGCGGCGCATAACGCGGCCTCCGAACCTTGTCACCCATGTCCCCACCTGGCGGGCTTGCCATGCGTGGGCGTTCTCGCCACCAGCCTGCCCCGATCGCCGGTGGTATCGCAAATCACCACCCCTGATAGACGCGGGACGCCTCCGGAGCGTTCCGCCCCGGAGGCGTCCTCCGTCGGATCCGTCAGGAATGCCCGATGACCGTGTGGGGCCGGTACGGGGCCTGCATCCGCTCGATCTCCTTGTCCTCCAGCTGGAGGTCCGCGGCGGCGACCGCGTCGTCCATGTGAGTGAGCTTCGTCGCTCCCACGATCGGCGCCGTCACCCCCGGCTTGGCGAGCAGCCACGCGAGCGCCACCTGCGCCGCCGGGACGCCCCGCTCCGCCGCGACCTCGCGCACGGCGTCCACGACGTCGAAGTCCGCTTCCCCGTAGAGGCTGTCGCCGAAAGAGTCGTTCTGGGACCGGACGGTCTTGCGCTCGCCGCCCCTCTCCCTGTTGCCCGCGAGCATCCCCCGCGCGAGCGGGCTCCACGGAATGACGCCCACCCCCTGGTCGAGGCAGAGCGGAATCATCTCCCGCTCCTCCTCTCGGTAGACAAGGTTGTAGTGGTTCTGCATCGCCACGAACTTCGTCCAGCCTTGCCGGTCGGCGACGTGCTGCGCCTTGGCGAACTGCCAGGCGTACATGCTGGACGCCCCGATGTACCTGGCCTTGCCCGACTTCACCACGTCGTGCAGGGCCTCCATGGTCTCCTCGATGGGCGTCCCGTAATCCCAGCGGTGAATCTGGTACAGGTCGACGTAGTCGGCTCCGAGACGCCTGAGGGAGGCGTCGATGCCCGCCATGATGTGCTTGCGCGACAGGCCCTGGTCGTTCGGGCCGTCTCCCATGGGGAGGCACACCTTGGTCGCCAGCACGTAATCGTCCCTGCGGGAGAAGAACTTCGGCAGGAGACGTCCGGTTATCTCCTCGCTGACGCCCACGGAGTACACGTCGGCGGTGTCGAAGAACGTGACGCCGCCCTCCACGGCCCGCCGGACGATCGGCTCCGCCGCGTCCTCGTCCAAGGCCCACGGCCGCACCGCCGGGTCGCCGTAACTCATCATGCCGAGGCAGATCCGCGACACCTTCATCCCGGTCTTCCCGAGCCGCACCTGTTCCATGACCTCTCCTCTCAGGGTTCTCCGCGTTTCTCAACTTCTCCACGGTGCACCGCCACCCCGGCGACCACCAACCCCACGCCGGCGATCTCCGCCGGCGTCGGCACCTGCCGCAGCACCACGAGCCCGGTCACGGTCGCGGTCGCCGGGAGCAGCGACACCATCAGCGCGTAGGTGGCACGGCCGAGGCGCGCCATGGCGAACTGGTCGCACACGTACGGGATGACGGACGAGGAGATCCCGACGCCGATCCCCGCGACGAGCGCGACCGGATCGGCCAGCGCCGGCACGGCCTGCACGCCGCCGACGGGAAGGACGAACACGCTCGCGGCGGCCATCGCCATGGCCAGCCCGTCGATGCCCCCGGCGTCGGACCGCGCGGCCTTGTGGGCGACGACGATGTACAGCGCGAACAGTGCGGCGTTGGCGAACGCGAAGACGAACCCGAGCGGCTCTCCTCCGATCCGTACCTCCGTCAGGACGTACACGCCCCCAACGGCCGCACCGAGCGCGACGATGTTGCGTCCTGTCCTGACCCCTAGGGCGGCCAGGAGGATGACGGGCAAGAACTCGATCGCCGCCACCGTCGCCAGGGGCAATCGCGCGATCGCCATATAGAAGGACACGTTCATCGCCGCGAGCACGGCGCCCCACACCAGAACCGTCCGCCGGTTCCTGCCTCTGGACGTCCGCCATAGCCTGCGCCAGACCGCGAAGACGGCGGCGGCGCTCCAGATACGTATCCCCGCCACGCCCAGGGGCCCGACACGGGGGAACAACAGCACGGCGAACGAGGGCCCCAGGTAGTGGAAGACCGCACTTCCGACAAAGTACGACCACGGCGGAAACGACATGGTCGTATGGTCGGCCTGTCCGTAAGTTGGGGGAATGGCGAACCGCAGGGGCCGACCGGGCCGCGCCTACGAACCCAAGCCGCTCGACCCGATCGACCTACGGATCCTCACCGAGCTCCAGCGGGACGGCCGGGCGTCCATCGCCGAGCTGGGCCGCCGCGTCGGGCTGTCCGCCCCGGCCGTCGCCGAGCGCGTCCAGCGCCTGGAGGACACCGGCGTCATCACCGGCTACCACGCCACCGTCGATCCGGTCGCGCTCGGCTTCCCGATCGCCGTCCTGGTCCGGGTGAGCCCGGGCCCGCGCGAGCTGAGCCGCATCCCCAAGATCGCCGACGAGGTCCCGCAGATCGTCGAGTGCCACCGCATCACGGGCGACGACTGCTTCTACTTCATCGCGCACCTGCGCGCCGTCGAGGAACTCGAACCGATCCTCGACCGCTTCACCCCGTACGCGAAGACGACGACGTCCATCCTCCAGTCGTCCCCGGTCCCCCGCCGCCCGCTGCCCCTGCCCTGACACCCTCCTGCGGCCAGGACCCGCCACCCCCGTCCTGGAGCCGGACTCACGGCAGAGTGGCCCCTCGCGCATGCGAGGGGCCACTGGTAGGGGGCCGTCACCGAAGTGATGACGGCCTGATGGGGTTCACGGCGCGGACGTCACGCCGCCGTCGGCCACTTGCCCGACTGCTTGACGCTCACGCCCTTCACCTCGTACTTCTTGTCGTCCTCCGCGTCCGGTACGAGCACCACCTTGCACTCCCCGTCCTGCGGCGTGATGCGGGTCTCCGAACCGAAGAACTCGGTCGTGAGGCGCTTGATCTCGGCCTCGATCTCGGCGATGCCGCCGCCGCGGACGGTCGGAAGGTCGACCCGGCGTTCCACGGTGTTCCGCCGGTTGGGCCAGTCACGCCGAACGGTCACTCCCTCGACCGCGTACAGCTTCGAGTCGCTGAAATTCTCGTTCGTCAGCTTCGCGTGGTACCGGTCGGGGAACGCCAGCTCGGCGTCCGTGCCGAAGAACGCGCGCGCGTAACGTTCGATCTCCGCGTCGAGCTCGGCTGCGTTGTCGCCGGTGACGCGGGGAATCGTAAGGGCGGGTTGCGGGTAGCTCATGGGAGCTCCTATGGGCAGGGGCGACGCGGCCGTCGAGACGGCGCCGCCCGATCTTGTTTGCTTCTCGCAGTGGGGACAGTCCTCACGCCCTCCGTCCCGGCAAGCCGGAGTGCACGCCTCAGCTTCCGCGCGGTGCTCCGAGACGCCGCGGGTCGAGCGGCGAGCACCCTCCCGATGGCGGCCACCACGCCGCGGCCGACCGGTCCCGCGCGGTCCTCTCCTGATGCCCCATTGAAGCCATCGGTGTGGGGCAGGCATTCTCGATCGCCTTCGGCGGGCGTAACGTCGCCAGCGAGAGCTGGCGAGAGGAGTGTCGCCGTGGCCAGATTCGCTCCGCTGGACGGTGACGATACCCATGTGGGGTCGGGGTTCTGCCTGCTCAGCGCGGACTCTTCGCAGCTCGCCCACATCCGGCTGACCTCCTAGCCGTCCTCGAACGCGCTGTCCCGGTCCCCGACCGGGTGGCAGGCGGCCGACGAATAGTCGCAACTGGGGCATGGGGTTCGGGATAGAGGGAGTGTCAGTACTCCCCCCGGACACGGAGACCGCACTCCATGAAGAGACGCCTATGGCCATGGTGAGCCATGCCAGGGACGAGCTGGACGATTCGCGGATCGTCGCCGCCTCCCTCGACGACCCCGAAGCCTTCGGCGAGCTGTTCCGCAGGCACGCGCCGCGGCTGCACGCCTACGTCAAGCGGCGCCTCGGCGGTTCTCTCGCCGACGACGTGGTCGCGGAGGCGTTCGCGACCGCTTTCCGGCGGCGCGACAGGTTCGACGGACGCGCCGAGTTCGGCGCCTGGTTGTGGGGCATCGCCAGCAACCTGATCGCCAAGCACCACCGCCAGGAGACCCGCATGTACCGGGCGTTCGCCCGCACCGGCACCGACCCCGCCGAGGACGGGGTCGCCGACAGGGCCAGCGAGCGCGCCTCCGCCGCGGCGTGCGGTCCCGGTCTGGCGCGGGCGCTGGCCTCGCTGGGCGCGCAGGACCGCAACGCCGTCCTGCTGCTGGCGTGGGGCGAGATGTCCTACGCCGAGATCGCGGAGACGCTCGGCCTGCCGGTCGGCACCGTCAAGGCCAAGATCCACAGAAGCCGGGCCAAGCTACGCAAGGCCCTCTCCGAGGAGTGAAGCATGGACGACATCGAAGCCCTGCGGCAGATGCGCACGGGGCTCGCCGTGGAGGAGCCTCCGGAGCGGCTCGCCCAGCGCATCGACTGGCGGGACGGCGGCGGAGCGCGTCCCCGGCCCCGCCCCCGCCATCCGGGCCGTATGCGGATCCAGTTGCTGAGCGTGGCCGCCACGGCCGCGGTCGCCGCCGGGACCGTGGCCGTCTTGGTCTCCACGGGGGACGGCGACCCGGCCGGCAAGCCCCGCGCGGAGAACACCGTCCCCCTGAACGGGAACGTGCTCCTGGTGGCCGCGGCCAATGCCGCGAAGGCGCCGGCGGGGAAGTACTGGCACATCAAGACCGTCATGGGCGAGATCTACGCGGTCGGCAAGAGCGCCGAGAACCACTACAAGGTCGATTCGAGGCAGGCGATCGAGACGTGGACGGACCGGACCGGTCTGAGCCGCGGCACCCACTTCGACCTCCAGGGTCTCCCCGTCACCCCGCAGGACAAGCAGAAGTGGCAGGCGGCGGGGTCGCCGTCCTGGGTCCACGCCCCGAATCCCGAAGGGGGAGGCGGACAGGTGAACCTGGACATGTCCCCGAAGACGGGCAGGGGAGCCCCGTGGCCGCCGTACGTCGAACGGTTCTACGGCATGACACCGGGACAGATCGCCGCGCTGCCCACGGAACCGGAGGCGCTGAAGAAGGTCCTGCTGGGCCTCAAGGGGCACTGGCACGCGGTCTCAACGGACGGTGAGAAGGAGGAGCCGATCCGCGCCTTGCGGGGGCAGGAGCGTATACGGGCTCTCAGCGATGTCGCCGGGGAACTGCTGTCCACCGAACCGGCGCCGCCCAAGGTGCGGGCGGCGGTCTTCCGGATGCTCTCCGACATGCCCGGCGTCAAGCCCGAGGGCCGGACGACGGATCCGCTCGGCCGCGTCGGAACGGTGGTGTCGCTGCCGCTGAAGACCACCACGCCCCTCGGCATGTTCACCGCCCCCAAGCAGCTCGGCACCTACCGGCGCCAGTTCATCGTCGACCCTGGCACCGGATCTCTGCTGGCCATCCGCGACCTCGTGGCGAAGCCGCCGCACGGAAGCCGGCCGCTACCTCCCGGTGACAACGGCCGGCCGCGCGCGCTGAGGGCGAAGGACATGCCCGACCGGTTCCACAAGCCCGGCGAGGTCGCCTCCTACCGGGCCTTCCAGATCACCGAGTGGACCAACGCGCAACCGCCGCGCTGACTCTCCCGGCCACGGCGAAGGGGCCCGCTCCCCCGGAGCGGGCCCCTTTCGCAAGCAGCGTCCTACGCGAAGGCGGAGCACTCCACCGTGGCGCGGCGTTCGGTCATGCCCTGCTGGACCGACGAGGTCACGCACGCGCGCTGCTTGTCGTTCAGCTTGGGCTGGCCGCACTCCTTGACGCTGGAGTAGGTGCGGCAGTCCTGGCGCGCGGGCTGCTCGCCGGGGTCGGACGCCTGGGCGGCGGCCGCGCCGCCCACTCCGCCGATCCCGACCACGGCGGCGATCAGTGCCCCGGTCATGACCCTCTTCATCTGCTCTCTCCCCCGTCGCGTACGTCGAGCAACGACCGCCATCATCCCCGCCGCCGAAAACGCCAAAACGCACCAAAGAGTCAAAAAACCGACGGCCACCTCCCGGCTATCGTCCGGGCATCTTCGCAGGTCATCGAGCGAACTCGGCGCGGACGCCCAGCAGCCGCACCGGACGCCGCCCGGTGAACCGGTCGAGCGCGGCGAGGGCGGCCTCCTCGATCCGGGCCGGCTCGCTCGACGGCGCCTCCAGCGCCCGGCCGTGGGTGCGGGTGGTGAACGGCACGTACCTGACCTTGACGACGACGCGGACGACGTCCCTATCGTCCGCGGCCACGTCCTCGGCGACCCGCCGCGCCAGCCGGACGACCTCGCGGCGCACGTCCTCCCAGTCGTCCAGGTCGCGCTGGAAGGTGGTCTCCCGGCCGCACGAGCGCGGGACGTACGGCGCGTCGCTCACCGGGGAACCGTCCCGCCCCTGGGCGAGCCGCACCAGCCAGGGACCGGTCATGGGACCGACCTCCCTCGCCAGGGCGCCGGGATCCGCGGCCGCGAGGTCGCCCACCGTGGCGATGCCGAGCCCCCTCAGCCGCTTGGCCGTCTTGGCCCCTATCCCCCACAGCGCGTCGGTCGGCCGGTCGCCGAGCACCGCGAACCAGGTCTCCCCGGTGAGCCGGAAGACCCCGGCGGGTTTGCCGAACCCGGTCGCCAGCTTCGCCTGGAGCTTGTTCTCCCCGATGCCCACGGTGCATTCGAGCCCTGTCGCCGCCCGCACCCGGTCACGGATCTCCCGGGCCGTCGCCTCCGGGTCATCGCCGTCCACGGCCAGGAACGCCTCGTCCCACCCGAGCACCTCCACCACGACGCCAAGGCTGCGCAGCGCGGCCATGACCTGCTCCGAGACGGACTCGTACAGCTCCCTGTCGACGGGCAGGAACACGGCGTCCGGGCATCGCCGCAGCGCCGTCCGCAGCGGCAGGCCCGAATGGACGCCGAACTCGCGCGCCTCGTAGGAGGCCGTGCTCACCACGCCGCGCTTGCTCGGATCGCCGTCCCCGCCCACGACGACCGGCCGCCCGCGGAGCTCCGGATGCCGGAGCACCTCGACGGCGGCGATGAACTGGTCCAAGTCCACATGCAGGACCCACCGACCCACACCCCCATTGTCCCGCACCAGGCCGGACGCACTCCTCCGGCCGGGCTGATCAGGAATCAAGAAGCACAGGTCACGGCCCTGCGGCTAGCGTGGCCGAAGGCCCGCGCCGATTTCGACCCGCGTCCCCTGGCCGCGCCGTACTGCTGGTTCCGTATCACCCCGCGCCGCATCCAGGCATGGCGCGAGGAGAACGAGCTGAAGGGCCGCGAACTGATGCGCGACGGCCGTGGCTTGCCTGAGCCCCGGTTCTCGCCTGGACGTCGCGCTTCTAGCCGCCGTCCACAGGGAAAAGCCATTCCAGTGCGGCGAGAGACTTGTCGAGGTACTTGCGGTGCCCGGTTCCGAGCCCGTAGGCCATGTCCTCCAGGACACCGCACCTGGCGTAGAAGCCCGCGCGCGCTCTGACATCTTCGGCGTCGGCCCGGTATGCGCTCAGGGCGAGGTCGAGGGCGTCGGGGCCGAGGTCGCGGTAGAGCAGGCCGAAGTCCCGGGCCGGATCAGTGATCGCGGCGTCGCTCCAGTCGATGACCCCGGTCACGGTCCAGGCGTCCGGGTCGACGAGGACGTGTTCGATCCCCAGATCGTTGTGCGAGAACACCAGGTCGCGCGGGTCCGCCGGCGGCGCGGCGCCGAGGAACGCCTCCACGGCGGGACGGTGTGGCGGCGGCACCGCCCCGATGATCGTGCCGTAGATCTGCGCGGACTCCTCCGCCCACACGGTCATCGGCTCGTCATCGGTCCCCACCAGGCCCGCCATCTCGCCGCCGGGAACGGCATGCAGCGCGCCGAGGAGCTCCCCGAGCGCGACGGCGACGGAACCGCCATGGGCCGACCGCTGCGCCGGATCGGCATCGATCAGCGGGAGACCGGGGATTCTGAAGTAGGCCAGGCAGCCCCGCTCCGCCACCGTGAAGCTCGGCTCGGGCACGGCCACCGGTGACACGTCGGCGACGGCGGCGAGCAGGCGGGCCTCACCGCGAACCTGCGCCGCCCGGCTTTCGGGGTCGGGCTCCTTACCGAAACGGACGATCAGCTCGTCGTTGACCGAGAAGGCGATGTTGTCCTCGCCCTCTCCCAGCAGCACCACGGAGTCGATGCCGTAGCCGGGCATGTGGGACGCCACCACGTCCCGTACGTCGGCGCCACGGTCACGCCCCTGCCTTCCGGCACCCGTTCCGGCCTCGTCCTTCGTCATCCGACGACGCTATCGCTCGGGCCGGCCGCCAGCACTGCTCCGCTCCGGTCCTGCGCAGACTCAGGAGCAGGCGGCTGCCCCATCGCCGATGGGGCGCGGACGGACCTGCCGGAGATGGTCAGCCGACACCGCAGGGTGCGCTGTTGACGGTGGAGATGTCGCCGCCGGGGAACGCGAAGTGGTCGTGGGTCACGACGGCGGCCAGGACGAGGGCGAAGGCGGCGATCAGTGCCGTCGGGAAGCAGAGGAGGCGGGCCCAGAGGGGGGAGCGGGCGCCGGCCGCGAGGACGGCGACGGCGAGGACGAGGGCCAGTACGGCGGCGGCGAGAACGCCGACGGGGAGCCAGGCCCCGTACCCGTGGCTCCAGTGCGCGGCGGCCCGGTCATGGACGCAGGCGAACTCCCGGGCCCGGTCGGCGCGTGCCTCGAGAGCGGACATGCCCCAGAACCCGAGGACGCAGAGTCCGACGAGGACGGGTGCGAGAGCACCCAAGCAGCGCCATAGGAGCCGTTCGGTCATCCGGGGATGTTAGGCCATAACCGAACGGGTGCGGCCCCGGCAAACACTCTGGAACTCCCTAACAGGGGCGGGCTCAGGCTTCACGCGCAAAAGCCGCACAGTCCGGGCAGTCGTCGAGATACCGGTGCCGGCACTCGACCGTGTGCCGCAGGAAGGTGATCGCCTGCTGCCGGTGGACGATCTCGCCTTCGAGTGCGCCGATCTTCGCCCTCACGACCGCCTGTGCCGCCGACCTGGTCGGTGCCATGGCCGCCACGACCTCGGGCAGCGAGAGCCCGACCCGCCGCAGTTTCAGCACGGTGCGTGCTTGCTCCAGAGCGCCGTCGTCGTAGACGCGGTAACCGTTGCCATCGCGCCGCACCGTGAGCGCCCCGGCGTCCTCCCAGTGCCGGAGGACGTGGGCTTCGATCCCGAGTTCCGCGGCCGCTTCTCCGATCGTCTTCACCACGCGCGCCTTGCCTTCATGCCGACCTGAACCCCTAACGTCCCGATCATGCCTGATGACACCCGTCCCGGGGGCCCGCGCCCCCGTCCATCGATCCTGGTCACCGGCGCGACCGGCAACCTCGGCCGAGAGGTCGTCGCCCGTCTCCAAGCGGATGGAGCACGCGTGCGCATCCTCGTGCGCCGCCAGTCCGCTCCACGCGCCGGAGTCGAGTCGGTGGTCGGCGACCTCACAGATCCTGCTTCCGTCCGTGAGGCGCTCACGGGCATCGACGCTGTTCTCCTCCTGTGGCCGATGCTCGATTCCGCCGCCGCCCACGACCTGATTGAGGATCTGAGCGCGGCGGCACCCCGTGTCGTCTACCTGTCCACGACCGCCATAGACGACGAAGCCGCCCGCCAGTCCGATCCCATCGCCCAAGTGCACGCGGACATGGAAGCCCTGCTCCACGCAGCCGGTTTGCACCCCGTTGTGCTGCGCAGTGACACGTTGGCCTCCAACACCCGAGGCTGGGCACCGCAACTGCGGACGGGTGACGTGGTGTCAGGCCTCGACATAGCGCGCACGGCCGTCGTGGACGAGCGCGACGTCGCCGATGCGGCCGCAGCCGTACTCCTCGCGCATCACGAACCAGACCAGCGGCTGCACGTGCTGACGGGCCCCGAGGTCCTCAGCCGCACCGATCAGGTCGCCCTTCTCGGTGCCGCCCTCCGGCGCCGCCTGCGCTTCCAGCCGGTCCCCGCCGACCTCGCACGATCACAGATGCTCGCGGACGGCCGCCCCGAGCCACTGGTGGAAGCGCTGATCGCCGCCTCGGTGCGGCGCCCCGGGTCGGACCGCACCACCGACCACATTGAGCGCCTCACCGGCCGCCCGCCCGACACCTTCGCGAGCTGGGCCGCAGACCACGCGCCCGAGTTCATGTGACCGCCACCGCGGCTACCTGCACGCATGCGGTGACGCTGATGCCGTGGCCAAGGTCGGCTGCTCGGGTCAGGCTTCCCAGCGGGCGGCTTCGAGGACGTCGGTGACGTGGGCGGCGGCCTCCGGGTACAGGCGCGGCATGCACTCCCGGAGAGGCTCCACGATGGACTCGGGGACGGTGCCGTACTCGACGAGATGTCCCAGGGAGTGGGCGATCTCCTCCTGGACCACCGGGTCGGCCTCTCGCGCGAGCGCCTCCACGAGGGGCCGCACGATCGGGGACGTGTCCAAGCCGCCCCTGCACGCACTGATGAGCAGATCCCCGAGCCGTGCGGCCGCCAGCTCACGAACCTTGGGCTCCGCGCCGGACAGCCGCTCCGACAATTCCTCGGGTCCACCGGTTCGGGGCGCTTCGTCGCTCATGCCCACCTCCAGGTCAGGGCCGGAGGACGATCTTGCCGTGGGTGTGGCGCTGTTCCAGTTCACGGAAGGCGTCCTGCACCTGGGCCAGCGGGTAGGCGCGGGCGATCGTCACTTCCAGCTCCCCGCGCGCGACGAGGCGGGCCAGCTCACCGAGGACGGCCGCGCACGACGCCGTGCTCTCCCCGGCGGTCTGGGCGCCGACCTTGGCCGCGGTCCCCCAGTCGCGGATCGTGTTGATCCGCTGGGGCCGCACTCCCAGCTCCACCGCCAGATCGACGTAGCCGGTGCCGAACGTGTCGATGAACGCGTCGACGGTCCCGCCGGACGCCTCCCTGATCCGGTCGGCCACGCCGTCCCCGTACTCGACCGGGATGACGCCGTGCTCCTTCAGCCAGGCATGGTTCGGTTCGCTCGCCAGCCCGATCACCGTGGCGCCGTGCCGCCGCGCGAGCTGCACGGCGAGGGACCCGACACCGCCCGCGGCGCCGGAGACCACGACCGTGTCGGACGGTCCGAGGTCGACCGCGAACACGCAGGCCCAGGCGGTCGCGCCCGCCACCTGCAGCGACCCGGCCACGTCCCAGGAAAGCCCTGCCGGGCGCGGCGTCAGCCGGACGTCGTCGACCGCGACGAACTCCGCGTGGCTCGCCCTGTCATGGGTGAAGCCGAGGACCTCGTCCCCCACCGCGAAGCCGCGCACTTCCGGGCCGAGCTCGACCACGACACCGGCCAGGTCGGTGCCCTGCCCGGAGGGGAACGTCGCCGGCCAGCGCCTGTGCAGCCCGCCCTCCCGGATGTGCGCCTCGCCGGGCTGGATCCCCGCCGCGCGGACCTCCACCAGCACCTGCCCGGGGCCGGGCACCGGCCGCTCCACCTCCTCCACTCGCAGGACATCGATCCCGCCGTACTCGTGGAACCGCACCGCCTTCATCGCGTGATCACCGCTCTTCCTCGTCAAGGCCGGCCCTCGATGGCCGCCCCATGAGCCTGCCTTGATTCCGGCGGCTTAGTAACGGACCGTTCTCCCTAGGACCGGCGGTCCGATGATGGGCGGGACGAGCGCTGCGGGCAGTCTCTGGTCCAAGGCGGGCGCGCAGATCAGCGATCCAGGTACTGGCGGCACTCGCCGGTGAAGACGGCGGCCAGTTCGGCGTCGATGACCGAGGTCGCGAGGTCCGCGGTGGGGACGCCGTTCAGCACCTCCGGGTCTCGGTAGACCTGCATCCCGAGTCCTTCCGTGACGGCGGCGAGCCGGACGGCGGCGGGCACCGGGTCCAGGCCGGGCTCGACCTCCCCGCACTCCTTGCCGTTGTGGACGGCCTGGGCGATGTCGGCCCGCAGGGCGCGGGCGGTCGCGACGTCGACCTCGGCGAGGGCCGGGGCGTCGAGGGCCCGCCCGGCGAACGCCGTGGCGACGCGGAACTCGGTCCGGCGCGTCTCGTCCAGGGGCAGGAACTCGGCCATCGCCTCGGCGAGGATCCGGGCGATGGGCCTGCGGTGCTCGGTCCCGGCCCGGATCCGCGCGTCGACCCGGCCGCGAATGGACGCGCTGACGTGGGCGAACGCGTGCAGCAGCATGTCGTCCTTGGTGCGGAAGTAGTGCTGCACGAGCCCGACCGAGATACCCGCGGCGGCGGCCGTGCGGGCGACGGTGACGGCGTCGATCCCCTGCTCGGAGACGAGCGCGCAGACCGCCAGGGCGATCTGGCGGCGGCGCTGCTCGTGGTCGGCGGTCCTCGGCACTTGATAACCATATCGCCGTACGGTAAAACCGTACGACCATACGGTTATTCACTCCGAGGACGTCGCATGCACTCTCGATCCGCGGTCCTGCTCGCGCTGCTCACCCTCCTGCTCTGCGTCCCCCCGGTCCCCGCCTCCGCGACGGCCGGCCCGTATGCCGAGATCGACGCCTATGTCCGTGACCGCATGAGGGCCACGCACTCGCCCGGTCTCAGCTACGCGGTGGTCGGCCGCGACGGGCCGCTTCACCAACGGACCTGGGGGACGGACGGACGCGGCGAGCGCGTCACCCCGCGCACACCCTTCCTGTGGGGCTCCATCGCCAAGCCCGTCACGGCGACCGCCGTCATGACGCTCGTCCAGTCCGGGCGGCTGCGCCTGGACGACCCCGTCACCGACCGTCTGCCCGGTTTCCGGTTCGGCGGCCCGGCTCACGCCGCCAAGGTGACGATCCGCCACCTACTGGAGCAGACCGCCGGGATCCCCGCGTCGGCCACGTCCAGGGTCACCGACTGCCACGGTTCCGGCTGCCCCGGGGCCGCCGGACGTCTCGGCGCTTTGGACGGCGTCGAACCGCTGGGCCCTCCGGGCACGAAGTACGCCTACACCAGCGCGAACTACCTGGTCCTCACCGCCGTGGTCGAGTCGGTCACCGGGCGCCCCTTCGCCGACCACCTGAGGCAGGCCGTGTTCGGCCCGGCGGGCATGGACGGCACCGTCGCCGACGCGGAATCCGTCGGGAGGCGGAAGCTGCCGCCGGGGCACCAGTTCTTCTGGGGCGTCCCCGCGGCGACCGCCGACGGGTTCGACGAGCACGGCGCCGGCTACGGGTACCTGGGCGGAGACCTCGACGACCTGGCCGCCTTCGCGTCCCTCCAGCTCCGGGCGGGCTCGCCCGTCCTGACCGCCGAGTCGGCGCGGCTCATGCGCCAGGAGGGCCGAGTCCAAGGCGGCGCCGGGACGGGCTACGGGCTGGGCTGGCGGGTCGGCGGGCTGGACGCGCCGCTCGACACGGCCGTCTGGCACACGGGGGCGACTCCCGGCTACTCGGCGATGCTGTTCCTGCTGCCGCGGCAGAACGTCGCCCTCGTCCTGCAGCAGAACCTGTACGGGCTCACGCAGGACGCGGCGATCATGCAGGTCGGGTTCGGTGCCGCGCGGATGCTCGCCGGCGCGGAGCCGGGCGACGCCCCGTCCGCGTCCGGATACCTCCTGGCCGTCTGGGGCCTCACCGCGGTGGGCCTCGCGCTGGTCGTGGCGGCCGGCCGGTCGGTCCTGCTCCTGCGCCGTCCCGCCTCGGCGCCGCCTCGCATCGCGGCGACCGCCGCGTGGACGGTGGTCGGCGCGTCTCCCCTGCTCGCCCTCGTGGCCCTGGGTGGTGTGGGCCAACTGCGTCCGCTGCTGACCTGGGCACCCGACGCCTTCGTCGCCGCATGCGCCACCGCGTGCGCCGGAACCGTGCTGGCCGCCCTCCGCCTCACCCTCGCCGTCCGCGTACACCGCCGGCCCCGGTAGCGGCTCCGGGGCGAACTGGACGCCGACCAGGTGGTCGGCGGTCTTCACCGGTCGGTGCGGCGCGGGCGGCGTCAGCACAGAGAAGTGCCCCCCGCACAGAGTGCGGGGGGCGAAAGGTGTTGCGAGCGCGGGAACCGTCAGCTGTTCCAGTTCCGCGGGCGCGAGTTCTCCAGGGCCTCCGTGGCGGGCACGCCCGCCTGCAGGTTGGCCTCCAGCAGCCCGGTGGTCGTCTCCAGGGTCTCCTGGAGGGACGGCCCGGACCCGGCGGATCCGCCGGTGCCGTTGCCGTCGTTGCCACCGTTGTTGTTGCCGCTGTTGTTGTTGCCGTTGCCGTTTCCGGACATAGGTAAGCTCCGTTGCTCGGTTTTGTGCGACCGTGGTCGACCCTGCCGCCTGATCAGCAGGGACAGGTGAGACCGTCCGCGATCGAGACAGGGAGGCACGTATTTCGGTCTTTCCGATATATGTGATAGAGCCCACTTGAAGTTGAGCGCGCTCAGGCGCTGCGGGGGCGCGGAGCGTCCTTTCGAGTGCCGGACGCGGTCGGCGGGACGCTGACCCGGGCATCGGCGCGGCGTGCTCTCGTCCCCCGGCACAGAGGAAGCGGGCCCGGCGTGGCCGGACCCGCTTCACGAAAGACGGTGATCAGGTCACCGCTGCTGGTTCTGGGCCTCCTCGCGCATCCTGGCCACGACCGTTTCCACCGACTCGCGGAGGTTGACCCGGACGGTCAGGTCCTGGTGGTGGTCGCCTTCGAAGACGTCGTCGAGGGTGCCGGTGAAGCACAGCTCCACCGATTGGCTGCGGGTGGCGGCCTCGATCAGCGCCTGCCGCGCGGCCGCCCTGGGGTCGCCGCTCATACGCACGATGTGGGTGTGGGGCAAGACTTTCTCCCTCTGGTGTTTCGATTGGGTCCCGAAAGCGGGACTGCTTACCAGAGACCGTCCAGGAAGGAGAGGGGAACGCCAGTCGGCGCCTGCCCGCACACACGTCACCACCCGCGAAAGCGGTCCGTTCGGGCAGGACCGCATCGATCAGGCCGGGCCCGCGGGTGCGGCATGCGGCATGCGGCATGCGGCATGCGGCATGCGGCATGCGGCATGCGGCATGCGGCATCGAAGACCTGCCGGACCGGAAAAGGGCGAGGCCCCTTCCGGAACCCGGAAGGGGCCTCGCCTTGTGCCTCGTCGGTGCGTGTCGGCCGACTCAGCGGTTGTACTGACCGAAGTCGTACTCCTCCAGCGGGACGGCCTCGCCGGAGCCCTGCCCGAAGGCGTACTCGGCGCCGTCGTCGTAGGAGCCGACGGAGTACACCGCCGCCTTCGCCTCCTCGGTCGGCTCGACCCGGACGTTGCGGTACTGCGGCATGCCGGTACCGGCCGGGATGAGCTTGCCGATGATGACGTTCTCCTTGAGGCCGAGCAGCGGGTCGCTCTTGGCGTGCATCGCGGCCTCGGTGAGCACCCGGGTCGTCTCCTGGAAGGACGCCGCCGACAGCCACGACTCGGTCGCGAGCGAGGCCTTGGTGATGCCCATCAGGACGGGACGGCCGGCGGCGGGGACCCCGCCCTCGGCCACGACGTTCCGGTTCGTCTCCTCGAAGATCGGACGCTCGACCAGATCACCCGGGAGCAGGTCGGTGTCGCCCGACTCCAGGATGTTCACCCGCTTCAGCATCTGGCGAACGATGATCTCGATGTGCTTGTCGTGGATCGACACGCCCTGCGACCGGTACACCTCCTGCACCTCCTGGACGAGGTGGAGCTGCACGGCGCGCGGGCCGAGGATGCGCAGCACCTCGTGCGGGTTGATCGCACCCGCGATGAGCTGCTGGCCGACGCCCACGGACTCGCCCTCCTTGACCAGGAGGCGGGACCGCATCGGCACCGGGTAGGCGATCTCGTCGGAGCCGTCGTCCGGGACGATGACGACCTTGCGGGCCTTCTCCGTCTCGTCGATCTTGACGCGGCCGGCGACCTCGCTGATCGGGGCCACACCCTTGGGGATGCGGGCCTCGAACAGCTCCTGGACACGCGGCAGACCGTGCGTGATGTCGCCGCCCGCCACACCACCGGTGTGGAAGGTGCGCATCGTCAGCTGCGTGCCGGGCTCGCCGATGGACTGCGCGGCGATGATGCCGACGGCCTCACCGACGTCCACCCGCTTGCCGGTGGCCAGCGAGCGGCCGTAGCAGGCGGCGCAGACACCGATCTTGGCCTCGCAGACCAGGGCGCTGCGGGTGCGGACCTTCTCCACGCCCGCCTCGACCAGGCGCGACACGACCGCGTCGGACAGGTCGGTGTCGGCGGGGAAGATGACCGTCCCGTCGACGACGACGTCCTCGGCGATGGTGCGGCCGACCAGGCTCGTCTCCGAGGTGGCGAGCTTGACCAGGGTGCCGTCCTGCAGGCGGTCGGCGACCTCGAAGGGGATCGTGCGGTCGGTGCCGCAGTCCTCCTCGCGGACGATGACGTCCTGCGCGACGTCCACCAGGCGCCGGGTCAGGTAACCCGAGTCGGCGGTGCGCAGCGCGGTGTCGGCCAGGCCCTTGCGGGCGCCGTGCGTCGAGATGAAGTACTCGACGACCGACAGGCCCTCGCGGAAGGACGACTTGATCGGACGCGGGATGGTCTCGCCCTTGGGGTTGGAGACCAGGCCGCGCATACCGGCGATCTGGCGGAGCTGCAGCGGGTTGCCGCGGGCGCCCGACTGGATCATCATCCAGATCGGGTTGGCCTTCGGGAACGCCTTCTCCATGTCCACCGCGACGTCCGCGGTGGCCTTGTTCCAGATCTCGATGAGCTCCTGCTTGCGCTCGTCGTCGGTGATCAGGCCGCGGTTGAACTCCCGCTGCACCTTCTCGGCGCGCGCCTCGTAGCCGCCCAGGATCTCCGCCTTGTTGGGCGGCGTGATGACGTCGTCGATCGCGATCGTGACGCCGGACCTGGTCGCCCAGTGGAACCCGGTGCTCTTCAGCGCGTCCAGCGCGTTGGCGACGGCCACCTTCGGGTAGGTCTCCGCCAGCTCGTTGACGATCGCCGAGAGCTGCTTCTTGCCGATCTCGTCGTCCACGAACGGGAAGTCGTCCGGCAGCGTCTCGTTGAACATCGCGCGGCCGAGCGTCGTCTCCAGCCGGTAGGGCCGGCCGGGCTCGTAGCCCTCGGGCGCCTTCCAGCCGCGCGGCGGCGGGACGTCCTTGAGCCGGATCTGGATCCGGGCCTGCAGGTCCAGCTCGTGCCGGTCGTAGGCCATGATGGCCTCGCCGATCGAGCCGAACGCACGGCCCTCGCCCACCGCCCCGTCCTTCTGCGTCGTCAGCCAGTACAGGCCGATGACCATGTCCTGGGTGGGCATGGTGACGGGCTTGCCGTCCGACGGCTTCAGGATGTTGTTGGTCGACAGCATCAGGATCCGCGCCTCGGCCTGCGCCTCGGCGGACAGCGGCAGGTGCACCGCCATCTGGTCGCCGTCGAAGTCCGCGTTGAACGCGGTGCAGACGAGCGGGTGGATCTGGATGGCCTTGCCCTCGACCAGCTGCGGCTCGAACGCCTGGATGCCGAGCCGGTGCAGGGTCGGCGCCCGGTTCAGCAGCACCGGGTGCTCGGTGATGACCTCTTCCAGCACGTCCCACACGACCGGGCGGGCCCGCTCGACCATCCGCTTGGCGGACTTGATGTTCTGCGCGTGGTTGAGGTCGACCAGCCGCTTCATGACGAACGGCTTGAACAGCTCCAGCGCCATCTGCTTGGGCAGGCCGCACTGGTGCAGCTTCAGCTGCGGGCCGACGACGATGACCGAACGGCCGGAGTAGTCGACGCGCTTGCCCAGCAGGTTCTGCCGGAACCGGCCCTGCTTGCCCTTGAGCATGTCGGACAGCGACTTCAGCGGACGGTTGCCGGGCCCGGTGACCGGGCGGCCGCGGCGGCCGTTGTCGAACAGCGCGTCGACGGCCTCCTGCAGCATCCGCTTCTCGTTGTTGACGATGATCTCGGGAGCGCCGAGGTCGAGCAGGCGCTTGAGCCGGTTGTTGCGGTTGATCACCCGGCGGTACAGGTCGTTCAGGTCGGACGTGGCGAACCGGCCGCCGTCCAGCTGGACCATGGGACGCAGGTCCGGCGGGATGACCGGGATGCAGTCCAGCACCATGCCGAGCGGGCTGTTGCGGGTGTTGAGGAACGCCGAGACGACCTTCAGCCGCTTGAGGGCGCGGGCCTTCTTCTGGCCCTTGCCGGTGCGGATGATGTCGCGCAGCTTCTCGGCCTCGGCGTCGAGGTCGAAGTTCTGCAGCCGCGCCTGGATGGCCGCGGCGCCCATGCCGCCCTCGAAGTACTTGCCGAACCGGTCGCGCATCTCGCGGTAGAGCAGCTCGTCGCCCTCGAGGTCCTGGACCTTGAGGTTCTTGAAGCGGCTCCAGACCTCGTCGAGGCGGTCGAGTTCGCGCTGCGCGCGGTCGCGCAGCTGCTTCATCTCCCGCTCGGCGCCGTCGCGCACCTTGCGCTTCTGGTCGGCCTTCGCGCCGGCCTCCTCCAGCTCCGCCAGGTCGCCCTCCAGCTTCTGCTGGCGGGCCTCGACCTGCGCGTCGCGGGCCTGCTCGATCTGCTGGCGCTCCACGGAGATGTGGGCCTCCAGCGTCGGCAGGTCGCGGTCGCGCCGCTCGGCGTCCACGCTGGTGATCATGTAGGCCGCGAAGTAGATGATCTTCTCGAGATCCTTCGGGGCCAGGTCCAGCAGGTAGCCGAGCCGGGACGGGACGCCCTTGAAGTACCAGATGTGCGTGACGGGCGCGGCCAGCTCGATGTGGCCCATCCGCTCACGGCGCACCTTGGCGCGGGTCACCTCGACGCCGCAGCGCTCGCAGATGATGCCCTTGAACCGGACGCGCTTGTACTTACCGCAGTAGCACTCCCAGTCGCGGGTAGGACCGAAGATCTTCTCGCAGAAGAGCCCGTCCTTCTCCGGCTTGAGGGTCCGGTAGTTGATCGTCTCCGGCTTCTTCACCTCGCCGTGCGACCACTGGCGGATGTCGTCGGCGGTCGCCAGACCGATGCGAAGCTCGTCGAAGAAGTTGACGTCAAGCAACTGTTTTCCCCTTGAGTTCTCAGACCTCGTCGACGCTCATCGCGCCCTCGTTCGGGCGGCGGGAGAGGTCGATGCCGAGCTCCTCCGCGGCGCGGAAGACGTCCTCGTCGGTGTCGCGCATCTCGATGGACATGCCGTCGCTGGAGAGCACCTCGACGTTGAGGCACAGCGACTGCATCTCCTTGATGAGCACCTTGAAGGACTCGGGAATGCCGGGCTCGGGGATGTTCTCGCCCTTGACGATGGCCTCGTAGACCTTCACGCGGCCGAGGACGTCGTCGGACTTGATGGTCAGCAGCTCCTGGAGGGCGTAGGCGGCGCCGTAGGCCTCCAGTGCCCAGACCTCCATCTCACCGAAGCGCTGGCCGCCGAACTGGGCCTTACCGCCGAGCGGCTGCTGGGTGATCATGGAGTACGGGCCGGTCGAACGAGCGTGGATCTTGTCGTCGACCAGGTGG